>WJMB01000373.1 GCA_014728185.1 Candidatus Coatesiibacteriota bacterium | reverse complement strand
GCTGATAAAGAGAGTTTCACGAGCAAGATTTGGCTGATTAGTTGCGTTCGGCTTGAAGACTGATACTATCATGCGCAGTCTTGTTGCTTGATATTGGGGCAGTTATGAGTCGCTCGGCAATCGGGGGTCGTTCTTTGCCGGCAACTAGGCAGAGAAGATTATCCACCAAGCAGACACCTTGCAGCAGCCACTTTTTAACTGCTGATAAGTGACAGGCGCATCTACTGCATAACGTATATTATCAGCGGAGTACATCTATAAGCCGGTCCGAACAGGGTATATGATCCCTAATGCTTTATAGCTCAACGCGTTGTCATTTCCCCGTAGCCGATTTGTGGCGATAATCCTAGATCTGCGCTTAGCGCCGTGGGAATCCGGCAGGCTGTCAGTCCCGCCGGACAGTCTTGAATCAGCGGCTGCGGGAGGACAAGCCAAAAGCAGGCTATTGTTTGAATTAGTAACTATAAAAGCTGGTAGACCTCACGTGTTGACGCCATTCGCCGAGTATTCATCGAGCTCCCTTACCCGATGCAGCTCTCTTTTGGATACGAACGTTTGTCCGGTTTCTTGTGATGATCCCAAAAACAGTTCCCGGTTGGACGATCTAGGCCCAACAAAAACTTCTTCTCAGCCCGATTTGGTCCGAACACGTTACAGGTTCTTGAATGTGACGACCAGTAAGAGGACGGCCACTGCGAAGATGCTCGAAGATGACGGGCTGGACTGATTCAACACCTGGATTGACTAAGCGACCAACCATACAGCAACCATTAGGATCACAAGGTTTGATCGAGGAGTTTTCGATGAGCCAGATGCACGAGCTAGCCATCATCGGCGGCGGGCCGGCCGGCCACACCGCCGCCATCTACGCCAAGCGCGGCGGCGTCGACTTCGTCGTCTTCAACGACGGCCTCACCGGGGGGCAGATCGCCACCACGGCCACCCTGGAGAACTACCCCGGCGTGGTGGGTCCTATCTCCGGCGTCGAGTTCTCTCAACTGATGGACAAGCAGGCCGAGCAGATCGGCTTCGAGTTCGAGGCCTCGCGTATCGAGAAGATCACCGAGGAGAACGATCACTTCGTCCTCACCGACGACTACGACGAGAGCTGGCGGGCCAAGGTGATTATCCTGGCCGCCGGAGCCCACTACCGGCCCTTCCCCCTGGAGGAGACCCCCAAGTATCACGGGCGCGGGCTCTCCTACTGCGCCACCTGCGACGGCAACTTCTTCCGCGGCCAGTCGGTGGCCGTGGTCGGTGGCGGCGATACCGCCCTCGAGGACGCCCTCTACCTCTCGCGCATCTGCGAAAAGGTCTACCTGGTCCACCGGCGGCGCGAGTTCCGTGGCCAGCCGGTGCTCCAGTGGCAGGTCCGCGGTGTGGAGAACATCGAGCTGGTAATGCCCTACACGCCGCAGCGCATCGAGGGCGAAGACGGCGTCGAAGCCCTGGTGGTCAAGAACAAGGAGACCGGCGAGCCCAAACGGCTAGAGGTGACGGGCATCTTCTCCGCCCTGGGGCTGTTGCCCAACAGCGAGCTGGTCGAGGGGATGGTCGAGACCACGGACTACGGCTACGTCAAGGTCGACGCGCGGATGCACACCAGTCACCCGCGCATCTTCGCCGCCGGCGACGTCACCGACTCCCCGCTGCGCCAGATCGCCGTGGCCGTGGGCCAGGCGGCCATCGCCGCCGAGACCGCCCGCTGCTGGATCAACGAGAACTGCGCTATCGAGATGGAGCGCGGTTGAAGGCCCGGCGCGCAATCCTCGCGCTCCCGCTGATCGCCCTGTTGTTGGGCGGCTGCCGGCCGACGATCGACCCCGAGGCCTGGGAGGCCCTGCCCTGGAACCCCACCGAGTTGCGGGTCCGCCTGGCGGCGGGGCGAGAGCTGTTGCTGGTCGCCTTCCCCGACGGCGGCGGCCTCGACACCCCCGAGGGCGAGCGGCTCTACCGGGTGCCGGCTGGCTGGGAGCTGGTCTTCTCCCGGGAGGGCGACGGTCTGGCCGTCAACGGTCAAGCCCTGCCCGGCGGCGCCGTCGTGCTGCGCCCGGGCGGCGCTTCCGTGGCCGATCCCCGGCTCAGCTTCGACCACGCCGACTACCGGGGCGAGTTTATCGTCGACCTCGACGGCGCCGGCCTGCTGCTGGTCAACCGCCTGGACGTCGAGGATTACCTGCGCGGGGTGCTGCCCGCCGAGACCTACGCTTCCTGGCCCGCCGCGGCCCTCGAGGCCCAGGCCGTGGTCAGCCGCTCCTACGCCCTGGCCCGGGCCTGGAGCCGCCCGACGGACACCTGGCAACTGCGCGCCGACACCGGCGATCAGGTCTACCGGGGTCGCGATGTCGAAGACCCGCGCACCGACGCCGCCCTGACGGCCACCGCCGGACGGGTGGCGGTTTACGACGACGAGCTGATCACCGCCTACTTCAGCTCCTGCTGCGGCGGGCGCACCGTTCCCGTCGAGGAAGCCTGGCCCGGCTCAGCGCCCGTGCCCTACCTGGGCGGCGTCGACTGCCCCTGGTGCGTCGACTGCCCCAACCATGACTGGGAGCTGCGCCTGGAGTTCGACCAGCTCTCGGCGGCGCTGGCGGAGGCCGGTTACACCAACGCCCCGCTCTGCGGCCTGCGCCCCTCGACCTCGACGCGCAGCGGCCGGGTGACCGCCGTGGAGTTCACCAACACCGCCGGTGAGAGTTTCAGCCTCGGCGGCGAGGAGCTGCGCCGCGTCGTTGGCTACTCCCGGCTGAAGAGCACCCGTTTCGCGATCGCCTCAAGCGATGCCGCCGGGTTGACCCTGCGCGGCGGGGGCTACGGTCACGGCGTCGGTCTCTGCCAGTGGGGCGCCCGGGGGATGGCCGAGGCCGGTTACGAGCTCGAGGAGATCATCGACTTCTACTACCCCGGCGCCGAGGTGCGCGACTACCGCGGCCTCGAACCGCCGCCGAGCTAGCCTCCCCAACCCGAGGAGTCCACATGGTCCGGCCCTGGCGAACCGACGGCGTGAGTCTGGAGGAGCTGCGCGAGCGCCTGGAGAGCTCCGACCTGATCCCGAGCCAGCGCCCCCTCCTCGACG
>WJMB01000063.1 GCA_014728185.1 Candidatus Coatesiibacteriota bacterium | reverse complement strand
GCTGAGCAGAACGGCCGGGACAGAAGGACCAATCCGACATCCCGATCCAACATCATACGGCACGCGCAGTTGTCAGAACCACTTCTTCTTCTTGAACAGAATCAGCAGCCCCACGGCCACGGCGATGGAGATGCCGATGACCACGAAGTAGCTCCCCGGCCAGTTGAGCTCGGGCATGAAGCGGAAGTTCATCCCGTACCAGCCCGTGATGATGGTGATCGGCACGGCCACGGTGGTGACCACGGTGAGGATCTGCATCACCCGGTTGAGGCGGTCGGTCTCCTCCTCCTGCAGGGTGCCCACCAGATTGTTCAGTCCCTCCAGGGAGGTCTCGACGGCTTCGACGGTCGGCGTCAGGTCCTGGACCTTGTGGATCAGCAGGTCCAGGCGGCTCTCGAGCTCGAGGAGCTCGAAGAGCTCGCGCTCCTCATCGTCATAACCGTCCCGGTTGCTGTCGAGAGCTCCGCGCAAGGAGTCCACGGCGCCGCCGAGGAGCTTGGAGACCAGACCGTAGGTGGTGATGTCCTCGGAGAGCCGGGTCAGGTCCTTGCGCAGCACACTGGCCTCGGTGACCTCGCCGGAGATAATGAGCTTCTTGATCCGGCGGATGTGCTCGCCGTTGACCGCCGAGCCGTGGAAGAGGTTGTCGACGGCGTCAGCCAGGGAGTGGATGTAGCCGTAGGTGGTCAGGGCGCGCTCGTAGCGGTGCCACTGCGGCGAGAAGAGCAGGGCGCCGCTGCGGCCCCAAACCAGCAGCGTGCCGTCGCCCAGCCTCCGGGCGCCGTAGATCTCGCCCAGCAACTGGGCCAGCTCGGCCCGGCGGTCGCTGTCCTCGAGGGGGTCGGCGCCGGAGGGCAGGGCGACGCCGTCGGCGTCGACCAGCTCCTCGGCTAGCAGGGCCACGAACTTGTCGCGATCGTCGATCATCCCGCGATGGATCAGCTCGATGAAGCGGTTCTGCGAGCTGGAGAGCAGGGTCGACATCATTAAAGATGAGTCGTGGACCAGGTCGGCGATGACCGGGGACAGAGCGTCCAGGGAGAAGCGGCGGTCGTTTTCGTTGACCGACAAGAGCTCGGTGCCGTAGAAGACGCGGCCGAAGACGTCCAGGTGCACCCCCAACCACTCCTCCTGCACGCTTCCACCGGTGTCCAAATAGCCCAGCCGGGCCGCGAAGGTGATCCGCTTGCCGCGCTCGCTGTCGCGGATGACCAGCTCCGTGGGCGGCTGGTGGATTTCGAAGGTCGGCTCGTCGGGCGAGGTGTCCAGCTCCTCGGCCAGGAAGGTGCTGCCCACGGGGGCGTAGCTGGGCCGGATCTTGCGGCTGAACAGGTCGATATAGTTGGCGCCGAAGGGTATCCACTCGCCGATCACCAGCCGGGAGCTTCCTCCGGCGAACAGCAGCTCGTTGGTCTCAGTCATCGCAATCCTCGGCTCGGTACTGGAGGGTGATCAGGCTGGGAAAGTGGGCCTTGCTGCGGTAGGGGATGCTGGGAAAATCCAGGCAGGTGATATCGGTCTCCTTGCCGCACTTGGAGCAGCGCCGCCAGGCCCGCTCCCGGCTGGTCAGGTAGGCCAGGGCTCCACCGCAGGAACACTGCGTCAGCACGGCCAGCTCCTCGGACGCGGCGGGCTCCAGCTCCGCCGCCGCCCTTCCCCGCGGGGTGATCCGGTAGGCCGAGAGCAGGTCCTGGTCGATGCTGGACAGCTCGAGGCGCTGCAGGAAGCCCGCGCCTTCCAAACTCGTCAGGTCCTCCTGGCCCTCCTGGGAGAGCTGGACGTAACGGGTGTCACCGTGCCAGAGGGTCAGCACCGGCGCGGTGTCGTAGGGAAGCAGTTTCTCATGACTGGCCCGGAAGAAGAACGCCTGGATGGAGCTCTCCTTGACGAAGCGCAACGGGCCGCCGGGGTCCTCCGGACCCGTCAGCTCGGCGATCAACCAGAGAACAAGACGCTGGCGCGGGGTGGGGTCCTCCAAACGGCCTCCCGAGGCAGGCGGGTTGTGGAAACTGGATTATCACCAGCGATTATAGCCCCGCCGCCCGGGATCGCGCAAGGGACCTTTGCCGAACACCTCCTACGAACGCCTCCCGGCCCGGCCCGGCGATGGCACGTTTCTTGCAGCGGGGCGGGGAGGGCTTCTCGGCGGCTTCGCGCGTCACTCCGCAAGAAACGTGCCAACGCCTCCCCGTTGTCAGTGCGGATGGGTTGGGGAGCCGGGGGCTGGTTCGGCAAAGGGACCGGCGGCGGCCGGTCCCCTTCATACAAAGCCGAGTTTGGGCGGTTACTGCAGGTCCAGCTCCTCCTTGGCCATGTCCTCGTTGCCGGCCATGGTCCACATACCGTCCCAGGAGCCGTCGCCGCCGGTGTAGACGGCCAGGAAGGTGCCGGTCATCAGCACCAGGTGATCCTCGGCCAGCAGTCCCACGCCGACGAAGGGGTCCTGTATTGACTGACCGATGCCGGCCGTGGTGATCTGCTGCTCGTTGGCGATGACCTCGCCGTGGGCCTCGAGGCGGAAGACGCCCTCGTAGTAGGTGTCCTCTTCGGGGGGCGGGTTGTCGCCCTTGACGTCGAAGACGCCGTCGGTTTCGAGGACGCCGAGTTCGGGCCGCTTGGGCAGCTCGCCGGGCTCGGCGCCCAGGGCGTTGACGGTCCAGACCTGATCGCTGCCGTACTGGGCGCAGTGACCGGCCATGACGTCGTCACCGACGCGGAGCACCAAAACCAGGGGGCCGTCCATAGAGCCGATGGCCAGCATGTCATCGCCGAAGCCCATGGCCACGTCCTGGAAGACGGTGCCGTCGGCGCCGCTGATGGGATCGCCGTCGCGGGACTCCATCCACTCGACCAGGTAGTAGCCGGAGTCGTGTTGGTGCAGCTTGATGAACCAGCCGTCGAGCAGCTCGGGCAGGGGTTGGTCGTCGCCGGAGACCAGCTCGTAAGTTCCGGCGCATTCGATCTCGGTGTTGACGGCGGAGCCTCCGCAACCGGCGAGGATGGCGGTCAGGGCGGCCAGGGCCGACACGGCGGCGAGACGGGTTTTTTTCATGTTTTGCTCTCCTGATAAGACTTTGGGTAATCGACCCCGCCTGATAACGAAATCAGCCCGACGGGCTCGGTTTGTTACGTTAGATCACGGCGTATCCAGCTTGCCGGTCGCCGCAGGTTCTCGTTCACAGCGGAGTTTACCATACCCGAGCGGTCGGCCGTCAAGGCGATAAACGGAAAGATGAAGAGCATGTTACCGCCATCTGGGCCAATGCAGGCTCATACGGCGCTCAGCAAAGGGCGCCTTGATGAGGTCGTCTGGAGTGATTGTGATTGACAATGCGCCGCCTGTCAGCATCCCTCGTGCCAAAGAAAGCGTTTTCATAAAATGATGTAAAACCATAGCCCTTTTCCAATTGGCAGTTGACGGCGGTCAATCATAGTGATAAAATCGCCGATGAAGCTGGATCACCATCTCTAGCATCATCTTTAGACATAAGCCTGAAAGCAGCTCGTCGGCATGACCACGGACGCTGGTCTAAAGGTGGACGCTGGTCTAAAGGTAAATCGCCGCAAATATCCCCGGACCGGCGCCTCCCACACCGTCGGAATCGAACCGGAGAATCCAGACATAGCTGAAAGCCCCGCCTCTATCATTTTGTTGGTGGTTGAGACTTGCTCGGGGGCTTGACCGGGGGCTTGCTCGGGAGTTAATGATTACTAGACAGCTTGTATCGTAACTCTTTGTAAGGTAAATTTATCGAGCGTTTGCGACGTTACATTTGCGACGTTACATTTGCGACGTTACAAATGACCAGTTGAATATCCAATCGCAACGCCGTGTAGCAGTAATGTCAGAGGCTCAATCTCGACCAACGCCGCCTGAAGCGCACTGAGAAAAGCGGCACCGAGCCGATAAAGAAGCCAATATACTTGATCCATGTTGCCGCCCGTTGTGCGAGCCGCCCAGGTAAACACGGTCAATCCAGTGCGTGCTCGCTGACAACGGATTTGATAATACGATGTATGAATCCGCCTTCTGTCGCAGATTCTCAATACGTTGCGACAGAAGAAAGACACGGAGAAGTTAACAATCGCCAAGATTTCTCAACATAACCACGTCACCTTTAAACACAAAAGGATGACCGTTTCCCGTTTCTACCTTTTTCATGAAAGGGGAAAAGGATGCGAACAAAGCTAATCGCCTTTCTTCTGATCGCCCTCGTCGGATCGGCATTCGCCGTGCGCGGATACGACGTCGTCGAAGAAGCGATCAACAGCTACGACACCTCCGACGGCAACTTCCGCATCTGGTGGACTACCGCTGGCGGACAAGCCCTCCAGGATCCCGCCGATGGCAACGGTAACGGGATCCCCGACCAGGTTGAATTCTACGCCCAGGCGCTGGAATTCAGCATGGATTACTTCACCAACGAAACCAACTGGGAGGCTCCACTCCGCGACGGCGACTGGTATCCCTCGGGTTACGACTACGGCGGCGACGACAAGATCGACGTCTATGTCCGCAGCCTGGGAACCGGCACGATCGACGACTTCCTGCCCTACCCGGCCGCGACCTACCCGGAGTTCACCGACTCCGACACCATCGAGGACGACGTCTCCTTCCACATCAACGTCACCAACCTCGACCTCGTTTTCGAAATCGGGGAAGACAGCTTCGACTACACGAAAGAAGCCGAGCTCGGTCTGGCCTACTCCCTCTTCACCGCCTTCCTCTACAGCATCGACTACGACGAGAGCTCCCATCTGATCTCCAAGTGCAGCGAATGGGCCGCGGAGATGGTTTATCCGGAATACAACATCTATCATGATAACCGCCTGGCTGATTTCTTCGCCGAGCCGAGCACGGCGTTGACCTCGGACAGCTCCGCCCTGTTCGCCCACTTCCTCTACAGCCTGGGCATGCAGGACTCCCAGATGTCCTCCCTGATTTCCTCCAGCGATTACGACAACGCCCTGGAGGTCCTCTGGATGGACTACTGCAAACGGACGGCCGAAGAGGACTACAACTTCAACGACGCCGTCGGCATGCTCTGGACCGACACCTACCAGACCGAGTCCAATTACGATCCCCATATCGGTCCGTTGGGTGAGGTTTTCACCACCTACGCGCGTTGGAACTGGTTCACCGACCACCGCTCGGCCGCCGACGTTCCGGACAACAACCTGGGTTACTACTACATCGACGACAACAACGGCTCCGAAAGCAACCCCAAAGCCTATCCCGAAATCAACGACAACACGCCCATCGACTCCCGGGAATGGACCGGTTCAGACATCGCCACCGGCGTCACGGTCTTCTTCGAGGGGGACTACAATCCTCCCGACGGCCTGGGTTCGGTTTACATGCACGGCGTCGATCTCGCCGGGCTGGGCGATGTCGTTTTCGCCTTCAAGGCATACGAAGACAACATCGACGACAGCAAGTTCTGGAACGGTCTCTACTTCCTGATGGACGACGAGGACACCATCAACTCCTCGCAGACGGGCAGCGCCGACTCGATGCTGATACACACCTTCGGAGACAAGGGCATCATCCGGGTCAGCCAGGCCGGTGACTATCACGAGATCGGCTTCGTGCCCCACGTCCTCGTCGACAAGGGCGCGCAGCTTCCCTTCGAATGCCGCATCTGGGAAGACGGCTCCGGCGACACCACCCCGCCCAGCTTCGACCCCAGCGACGGCGGCTCGCTGACCTTCAACCTGCTGCCCGGATTCAGCAGTCATTTCGAATTCACCGCGATATCCAGCGAGCACCTCTTCGCCTGCCCGCGCTACGACATCGACTTCACCACCGATGAAGGCGAGCACCAGTTCTACACCATCAACGGTGTTCAGAACGGCGACACCACCTTTGAAATCTGGGATGACGGCGAGCTGATCTACAACGCCACCTGGCAGCTCGACGCCGGTCTCAACGGCACCGCCGATGTTACCGTCACCGCCTCCGACGTGGTCGGCAACGTCTTCACCCAGGACTACAGCGACTTCCTGGCCACCGGGGAGGTCACCTCCGACGGCCTGACCATCGGCGGACGCACCGGCCTGGAGATCCCGGCCGAGGCCCTGCCCGAAGGCAGCCGCGTGACCATCCTGCTCGACCCCGCCATCTCGGGTGGACTGCTGGAGGCCCGCAGCCTGCAATCGGCTCCGACCCCCGCCAAGCACCTGGTGACCCCCGCCGCCCTGACCCGCGGCCTGGCCCTCACCCCGCAGAGTGAAACCGCCGGCGAAGACGATACACCGCTGGGACTCCACGTGGTCGGCTCCGCCTACCGCCTGCACTCCAACGCCCAGTTGGAAGACAAGGCCACCCTGCGCTTCGGCTACGACGACGAGGGCGTTCCCAACGAAGACCTGCTTGGTCTCTTCCGCTTCGATGAGCACCAGAGTGCCTGGACCCGCGTCGAGGCCCAGTTCGACCGCCAGGTCGACGAGGCCTACGCCTCCATCGACGAGTTCGGCCTCTACGCCATCGGTTACACCGAGGCCGTCTCCGCGCAGGACGTTGACAATATCGAACCCCGCCTGACCTTCGCCCTGGAGCAGAACTTCCCCAACCCGTACACGGTCGGTGACGAGACCTCGATCTCCTTCACCACCACCGAGTACGGCCGCGTAGAGCTCCGGGTTTTCGACCTTTCCGGTCGTTTGATCACCACCCTGGTCAACGAAGATCTTCCCGCCGGTCGTCACAGCATCACCTGGAACGGCTCCGCTCAGAGCGGCCGCGCCTGCGATGCCGGCGTCTACTTCTATAAACTCGACACGGCTTCCAACAGCGCCACCCGGCGGATGGTTCTTGTCCGCTAAATAAGGGCCCGCATTAAGGAGGATATCCTGTGAAGCGCAAACACCTGCTGATTGGACTCGCGGTTCTGGGTCTGATCTTCGGCCTGGTAGGCTGCACCCAGCCCAGCGCCGCCGTTCCCGACAGCCCCGAAGACCTCTGCAACGAGGGCTGGGAACACCTGATGGACAACGATATCACCGACGCCCAGAGCAGCTTCAACGAGGCCCTGGACATCAACCCGGGTTATTGCAACGCCTGGACCGGTCTCGGTTGGGCAGCCCTCTCCAGTGACGACCTCGAGGGCGCCTTCATCAACCTCTCCTACGGCAAGCAGACCGTCGGCGATCCGCTGGATCAGGACACCGAAGAGTACCAGAACCTCTTCTTCCGCTTCTTCATGGACGCCTATGTGGGCTCCGGCTTGGCCAACTACGCCGCCGCCCGCTACAGCATGGCCATCGATGATCTCGAAATCGCCACCAACTACGATCACAGCGACAACTTCGACTGGAACTACTACAACTGGTACACCCTCGAAGGCGACACCTACTCGGTAGCCACCTGGCAGGCCCACCTCTACTGCGCCCTGGCCTATCTCAAGGACACCACCCAGGACGTGGCCGACCGTCTCGACAGCGCCGAGGTGCACATCAACCAGTGCCGCGCCCGCTACGGCGAAAGCGGCGATTTCAACGCCGGCTCCCTGGCCGACGCCAACCAGGAAATCAACCGCCTGCTCAACCTCACCGATATCCCGGATCCCGATCCCCTGGATTATCCGGAGGGTTATCCCAACCACTAGACATCGCGGTTTCACCAATCAATACAGGGACCCTTTGGGGTCCCTGTATTGATAAATTACACCGGTGGTTTATACCGGACCTTACCAAATGTGATAGAACGAAACCCTATTGATACGACACGCTGCTTGGGATTGCTTGAGGCTCATCAGCGCAACCGGAACGGATTGTTATCCAGGAGACCGCATTGAGCAATGATGCATCATCCCCCCATCCTCAATGCCGCTTCTGGAGGTAACGTTGGCTGTAAAGCATCGAGTGACAAACCCATCCGGCATTGTCTGCTTACTGACAAAGGGAGGGATTATTACTCGTGTTTCGACTGGAACTTCTCGCTGATAGAGTATCGTTCTATGAGTTATGTCATTAATTGCCGCCATTATCGTACTGTCGATTTGTGACAATACATCTCGTCTTTCAGTTGATGCAGCTTAAAGCCGGAGGCTGTTGGTCACCTCAAGGCTCGTGGAAGCCGCGAGTGATTGATTTGCTACAAGCGGGCGATTTCTTGGTGACCTCAAGGAACGTAATCGGACCAAACCAGGCTGATCGGGAGCGGTTTGTCGGGCCTTGATTCACTTCCCAGTAATCCGCCGTTTAGATCAAGCATTCTTTTAGCATACCCTTATTACCTTCTATTACAGCATTTAGGAGTTAGAGGCGATCTGCTGTCAGAGCATATACCAGTGCGCTGATATCTGGGTTTGCCAAGGAAGACATTATTCTTAAGGGATCACTTAATGGTCACGGACCATAGTGTTACTAGAGATCGTTCTGAGACATCCTGTCAGCAGGCAATCAGATGTGCACATCGAGCGAGCTGCTTGTGGCAGGTACGTGGATTACCAGATTCCAAGGATGCCCTGGCGACGTCACGACGCTCCATTATCAACTGCCTGGCGCAATGGGCTTCGATGACGATTCATCGATGCTAAGCGTGCTATTATCATGCATATATAACTAGCAGGCGCCGAGGGGTTGAGTTGGCAGGCCAAACATCATTCGGCAAAGCCTCGTATCAGCAGCTTTTTTCGAGGTGGATCGGTGTTTCGAGTTGGAGTTGGCTGGTCCGGGATCGTGTGTGATGCCCTTCTTAATTGCAATTATAAAATCCTGTTTTGTGACAAGTCAGAGAGAATCACCATTAGAATTATCAGCAGGTTACAATCACGATTCGGTCCGGTCAGGGTAGGCGATCCCTGGGCTATTTGGGATCGATGCCTCCTCATCGAGGCCGCTTTTACCGAGCAGTTCCTTAATGTGATAACCCACTTGCCTGCCACAAACAGCTTATTCGATGAGTAAACCTGATTGCCCGCTGACTGCTGAGAATTGAAAGATATCCAGTAACACTCCGGTCTGTGACAATTCAGTGACCCCTAGCAGCATTACTCTCTTCGAGTGCGAGTTTTCACTCCTACCGATGATCGATTGGCGAGCGCTTCCAGGGGACTCT
This sequence comes from Candidatus Coatesiibacteriota bacterium, assembly GCA_014728185.1. Lineage (GTDB taxonomy): Bacteria > RBG-13-66-14 > RBG-13-66-14 > RBG-13-66-14 > RBG-13-66-14 > WJMB01. The sequence goes on along the minus strand of WJMB01000063.1, from coordinate 4,098 downwards.
CCGAGGGTCGCTCATCAGGTCGTTCTTCTGATCATTCATCGATGGATCCCGCTCGTTGACCACTCTTTTCATCCGCCACCACCTTATCATGTGCTAAACGACATTTCCAAACGACAGAGCCATTCTTCTGCGCGACTTCTCGCGCCGATTCGTTAAAGTACCGGCCCGCGACCCGGCGCCAAGCCCCGCGGGCTTGCCGGGTATGCTATAGTTAGCGACATGCTTGATTCTGGCATCAAACCGGACCCGGTTCAGCGCAAGGACGCTCTCGAATCGGGGGACACCTTCTGGGCCCTGGTCGCGGCGCTTACCGCCTTCATCGCCTATCTGATCGTCCTGCCCGCGGGCTTCGCCCTGGGCGACGGTCCCGAGCTGACGGCCGCGGCTTCAATGTTGGGTACGGCCCATCCGACCGGTTATCCCGTATATCTGCAGCTCGGACATCTCGCCACCGCCGCGGGCGACGCCCAGGCCGGCATGCGGCTGCTCAGTCTCCTTGCAGTGGCGGGTTCCGTCGCCCTCATCTATCTCCTGCTGCGGCGTATAATCAACGCGCGACCGTTGTGTCTGGCCGGGGCCTTCATGACGGCCTTCAGCCCGCTGTTTATCGAGAACGCCCTCGCCGTAGAGGTCTACGGCCTTTCAATCCTAGGAATGACGGCGATTCTCTGGGCAACCGTCCGAGCGCTGGATGACCCACCCGAAGGAAGGTGGCTTCTCATCCTGGCCCTGATCTACGGCCTGGTCCTCGGACACCATCTGACACTACTAGCCCTGGCGCCGATTATCCTTTACAGCCTGATCCGCTTTGGAAAACGACAACGGCCGCCGTTTCGTTTCTACGCTCTGTGGATTATCCTGTTCGGTTTGGGCCTGAGCGTCTATCTCTACCTACCGCTACGCTCGGCGACGGCGCCAGCGGTATCCTGGTTTAATCCCCAGACGAGTGAGCGATTGCTGCACGTTCTCAGCGGTGCTGACTACGCTGAGTTCTGGGGTGTCGGTACGGAGCAGTTTATCGCCAACCTTGGTCGTCTGCTGCGCCACCTGTCAACTCAACTGCCCTTTGGACTAATCCTGCCGGCGCTTGTCGGTATCGCCGTCGGCATCAAGCGTCGGCCCCTTCCCACTATCCTACTGCTACTAACAACTCTCATAGTATCACTCTGGACCGCCGGTTACGCCGCCTATGATCTCGAAGTCTTCTTGCAACCGGCGACCTTCCTGCTTTTACTGTTCGCTGTTATTGGGCCACTTTACCTTCTGCATAGGCTGATATCAGACGGGGAAGAGCCAAAACATCGCCTGTTGCGCTGGAGCGCTCTTTTGCTTCCAGCCGCCCTGGCCCTGTGGAGCCTGACGGGATTCGAACCAAGCGAGGGCCTCGTCCGGCCTCACGGTGATAATCTCTTGCGCGGCACCCCCCACCGCTCGGCGGTGCTCTTCGGGGGTGATCTATCCTTTCCCATACTGGAAGCCCACCACCAGCGGGATCGACGCCCCGACATCGTCCTGGCCGATGAGATAGGCAATATCAGTCATCCTCGACAACACGGTCTGGTGATGGACCGCCTCGCCTCGGGCGCTCCCCTCTATTTCACCGATCTTCCCCTAGAACATCCCCCGCTTCCCGGAACCCGCAGCGGCGTCGGCTATCTCTATCCAGCCGACGAAGGGAACGCTTGGCCCTATTTTGAGCATACGGGACAAGGCGGCGTTCTAGCCGCCGAGACCGCCATCCGTTACCTGATCGCGCGCTTGGAATCCTCACCGCCGCAGGAGCGTAAGCAAGTCTGGTCTCGCCTGGGCCCGGCGGCCGCCGTGACGGCCGGCGACTCGCCCCACGCCCACCTGGCCCTGGGGATCCACTGGCTGAACGACGACCCGGCGTTGGCCGAGAGCTTCTTCCGTCGGGCCGTCGAACTGGATCCCTGGATGCCCAGCGCCCGGCTGGATCTGGCCCTGGCCCTGGCGGCCCAGGGGCATCAGGACGAGGCCGCGCGGGAACTCGAGGCCGCCCTGGCGGGCTTCGGCGAAGAAGAGGTCAAGGACGACGCCCGGCGCCTGCTGGAGGCGATGAGCACGGACTGAACGCCAGCTCCCTCTCCCGCGCCTCGGGAAGGACCGGCGATGTTACAATGGTTTGTCAACGAACCCAGCGGAGGTAGTGATCCATGTGCGGAATCGTCGGCTACATCGGACCCAAGGACGCCCAGGCAGTCTTGATGGTCGGGCTGGAAAAACTCGAATACCGGGGCTACGACTCCGCCGGTATCGCCACCCTGCACCGCGGCGAGCTCGGGGTGCGCAAGCGCGAGGGCAAGCTGCGCCGCCTGGCCGACCTGCTCGACAACCAGCCCCTATCCGGGCGCATCGGCATCGGCCATACCCGCTGGGCCACCCACGGCGAGCCCTCCGACGCCAACGCCCACCCCCACACCGACGCCGATGAGCATCTGGCCATCGTCCACAACGGGGTCATCGAAAACTACCTCCAGCTCCGCGACGAGCTGGAGACCGCCGGCCATGTATTCCGCAGCGATACCGACTCCGAGGTCCTGGCCCATCTTATCTCGGATTACCTCGACGACGGCCTGCCGCCGGAACGCGCTCTGCTCTCCACCTACAGCCGCCTCGACGGCTACTTCGCCCTGGCCGTCATCAGCGAGAGCTTCCCCGAGACCATCTACGCCATCCGCCAGGGCCCGCCCCTGGTCATCGGCCTGGGCGAGGGTGAGAACTTCCTGGCCTCGGACACCAACGCCCTGCTGCGCTTCACCAAGCGGGTGGTCTTCGTCGAGGACGGCCAGGTGGTGGCTCTCACCGCCGACGGCGCACGCATCATCGACCGCGAGGGTCGCCCCGTGGAGCGCACCGAGCGGACGATCTCCCTGGGCGAGCAACAGCTCGACAAGGGCGATTATCCCCACTTCATGCTCAAGGAGATCTACGAGCAGCCCGACATCATCGAGAACGTCTTCCTGACCCGGGTCTCCAACCACCGCGACATCGCCTTCCAGAACCTGCGCCTGTCCCCCCAGCAGCTCAACAAGGTCTCCCGGGTGGTCATCCAGGCCGCCGGGACCAGTTGGCACGCCGGCCTGATCGGCAAATATCTGCTCGAGCAGTTCGTCCGGCTCCACGTCGAGGTCGATGTCTCCAGTGAGTTCCGCTACCGCAACCCTGTGCTTGGCGGCGACACCCTGGTGATGGCCATCAGCCAGTCCGGCGAGACCGCCGACACCCTGGCCGGTATCCGCGAGGCTAAAAGCAAGTTCATCAAGGTCCTCTCCCTGGTCAACGTCGAGGGCTCGACCATCGACCGCGAATCCGACGCCGTGGTGCACCTCCACGCCGGACCCGAAATCGGTGTAGCCTCGACCAAGGCCTACACCGCCGAGGTGGTCGCCCTGATCCTGTTGACCACCATCTGGGGCCGGCTCAAGTACGTCATCGACGACGAGGGCGTGCGACGGTTGCTCACCGAGCTCGAGGCCGTCCCCGCCAAGCTGCGCCGCATCCTCGCTCTCGACGGACAGATCCGCGAGCTGGCCAAGCAGTTCTACGAGTCCCCGGTCTTCTTCTTCATCGGGCGGGGCTACAACTACCCCACCGCCCTCGAAGGCGCCCTCAAGCTCAAGGAGATATCCTACATCCACGCCACCGGCTACCCCGCCGGCGAGCTCAAGCACGGTCCCATCGCCCTGATCGAGAAAGACACCCCCGTGGTCGCCCTGACCACCCAGGGACCCACCTACCAGAAGACCCTCTCCAACGTCGCCGAGGTCCGCGCCCGGGGCGGGCGGATCATCTGCATCGCCACCGAGGGCGACGAAGAAATCACCAAGGTCGCCGACCACGTCATCCACATCCCCGCCTGCGCAGAAGAACTCTCACCCCTGCTGACCGTGGTCCCCCTCCAGTTGCTCAGCTACCACATCGCCGTGCTGCGCGGCTGCGACGTCGACCGCCCGCGCAACCTGGCCAAGAGCGTCACCGTCGAGTAATCCTCATACGATACCCCCCGAACGACCCCGGGCGAACTCGGCGAAACATCTCTGCGCCCGCGCGAGTTTCACAAACCACGATACACTGAGG
>WJMB01000372.1 GCA_014728185.1 Candidatus Coatesiibacteriota bacterium | reverse complement strand
TGGTAAAGCCCCTTGACCTCGCCCCAGGTGGTGTCTTCCACCTGGGCGCTGTCCGCGGATTCCCAGTAGCAACGGATCATGAAGTCACCGTTGGCGCCGCTCCAGGAGTCGTCGAAGATCATGCTGTGCGATCCGCCGTCGGCGTCCATGGCCAGGGCGTCGGGGTTGTCGGTCGGGTAATTGCCCCACTGCTCCCAGACTATGTAGAAGGTGCCCGTGGGAACAGAGTGCTCGAAACCGTCGACCCAGTTCAGCCCGCTGGTCGTCGGGTCGAGGAACTCGGTGGCGATGATGGTTCCGGGCTCACCGTCGCCGTCATCGCAGAGGTGCAGATAGGCGCCGACGTATGTGCTGTCCGGCCAGTTGGGGTAGACATAGGCCCCCATGGCGTTCACCTGCCCGGCGTCGCCGCCGGTCAGCGTGTCGTCGAACTCGACGGCATAGTAGCCCGAGCCGCTGGTCCAGCACCAACCGCTGTCCATGACGCCGTCGTCCCAGTAAAACTCATCGTAGGACGTGGATTGAACCGCGTTCAGTCCGTTGTCGGCGAGGGTGGGAACAGCGACGATGGCGAGAATGATCATGACTGTCAACGCTTTGTGCATGGTTCTCCTTCCGGTGCAGGTCTCCCGTAGAAGGGCGTTCCGTGGGTTGATTCGGCGTCGCTTGCGCGCTTCGCCAAGACCGGTTCCCGCCCGCTCAACCCGCGGTTTCACCACCAACGGGTTCCTTGCGTGTTCAGGGGTTGTGGATCGATACAATGTGGGGTGGTTTGGGATGGCGGGAACCTCATCAACAGAATAGCTTTTTTTTGCTCGGCGTCAAGAAGAAGCAGAGGGGGCTTTATATAGTGAGTATGAACGATTTGCGTTCATATCCTGTTGTTATTACGAATGATGGGCTGATTCTTACTCGTTGGACTCTACAAAGCTCTACAAAGGGGCGGAAAAAGGTGTTTATCACACGTTCATGAACAGTCATGTATCGCTAATCGCTTGTTATTATGTGCCTTATAGCTGTGCAAACTGCCACGGTCCATGCGTTGTCAGGTGGCATAATAGATGCTCAATAAGCGGGCGCTTTTACCAAAACGCTGCGAGTCTAAAACGCTGCGAGTCGGGTATTCGCGACTCCTGACTTGCCTCCCGGGCTTCACCGCTCAAGGAGGCTATCTGCTTTCTATTAGCGGCTTTATCAGATATGAATACCTTTTGGCTTGTCGAGCTGGGGCCATTCGTGAGGTGGTTGTCGACACTTCCGCTCTAGGTGCCGCTGATCGTCCCTTCAACGTCGGTTCAGTTGCAGGTGATAATCCCTTGAAAAACCCGTCGGGGCGAGTTCCCCAATACCTACGAACAACTGATTTCGTCAGAGGTCGGCGCTCTCCTCGAGGGGGTAGCAGCAGTCGCAGTAGGGGCAGATGACGATGGGGCCTTCGGGGGCGTCCTCGATGCGGTCGGGGCCGACCCGGGCGCCGCAGGCCGGACAGCGGGTGCTGATCCGCCGCACCTCCGGCGTCGGCGTGCGCACCGGTATGCCCAGGCTGCGATCCAGTCCGGCCATGGCCCGGGCCAGTCGCTCATCGTCTTCAAGTCGGCGCTGGTGCTTGACCCGCAGGGCGGCCCGCCGGACCTGGATGGTCGCGGAAACGAAGAGGACCGTCGAGACGACGAAGAAGCCCCCCCAGACCACGGGCAGCCAGGGGAAGCCCCGGCCGAAGACGCCGAAGGCCAGGATCGGTCCGAGGCCGAAGCAGGCGATGATGAAGGGGACCAGGCGGCGGCTCAGGCGCCGATAGAGGCGGTGGACCTCGGGATGATCGATAACTTCGCTGATGTCCACACCGTTGACCCGCAGGCTCATCGGGCCTCCCCTTGTTGATGACCGGGCGGTCCGTCGACCGCCGTCGCCCGGCGCAGCTCTACTTCGGTGAAGGCGACCTGGCCTTCGGCGGCGCACCAGCGCAGCCAGGCCGTTCTAAAAAAGCGTCCGGGCTCCCGGTTCATCCGCCGGCGGAGCAGCAGGTGTCGGACGAAGACCCCCAGCCAGGCCAACTTGCTCAGGACCAACAGCCCGAAGGCGACGGCGGCTCCGGGCAGCTCGAGGGCGTCGAGCATAGCCCAGGCGCCCAGGCCGCTCAGCAGGGCCATCGCCGGGGCGAAGAGCAGCCAGAAGCGGTTGAGCCGCCGCAGGCAGTCCGGGCAGAAGGCGACCTCGACGGGCCGCAGGTCGTATCCGCCGGAGCTGTCCGGGGCGGGACGGCCGACGTAGAGGCGTACCGGCGGCGGGGCCGGGGCCGAGCAGCGGACGCAGGTGTCGCCCGGTGGGCTCATCGGCGCAGCGCTCCGGAGATGAACAGCAGGCGCAGCAGCACCAGCAGGCTGGTCACCAGGGAGGCCACGTAGGTCATCGCCGCGGCGCCGAGGACCTTGCGCGCCCCCTCGAGCTCCCCGCCGTCCAGATAGGCCCCTTCGCGCAACAGGGTCAGGGCCCGGCGGCTGGCGTTGAACTCCACCGGCAGGGTGATCAACTGGAAGAAGATCACGATGGCGAACAGGCCGATGCCGATCCAGACCAAAGGCTCCGAGGCGAAGATCAGCCCGGCGATGAACAGGGGGATGAACAGCCAGGAGCCGAGCCTGGTCGCCGGGACCACGGCGTTGCGCAGGTGCAGGGGGAAGTAGCCGCGGGCGTGCTGGACGGCGTGCCCGGTCTCGTGGGCGGCCACGCCCAGGGCGGCCACCGAGGCCGAGTGGGCCACCTCGGCGGAGAGGCTGAGTCGCCGCCGTCGGGGATCGTAGTGGTCGCTCAACCGCCCGCCGACCACCCGGATCTCGACGTCGCCGAGTCCGGCGTCGGCAAGCAGCGCCGCGGCCAACTGGGCTCCGGAGAGGCCGGAGCGGGCGCGGACCTTCGAGTAGCGCTTGAAGCGGGAGTTGACCAGCCACTGGGCCCAGAGACCCAGCAGCAGGCCGGGCACCATGAAAACGAGTGTCCAGTCCATGTAGAACCAGCCGAAGAACATCGGTAACCTCCGGGGGGCGGTCCGTCGGCCGCCGGGTTCCCGTCCGCCGGCGAAAGCCGCCGGCGTCCGTCACTATCAAGGGGTTGGTTGTCCGCTTAATGCTTGTGTGGGTTGCTTAGCCGTCTGACAGCGAGGGATAAGCGAGGAAACGAAACGAGCAGGGTTATCCCAATGGTCGCTTGCGATTATTTCTCAAGACAGGATAAACGATCCTGGATCAGCCATCCGCAACCCGGAGCTCCGACCTAACTCGTTAATGCTGCTGATAGGAGACTGCACCGATATCACTTTGGCTTCGAGCATTACATCACCGCTGCTTGCTTGTAGTCAGCTCATCTCAGTGAACGGCTTGGTTGTTATCTGCAGCGTCGACGAAGATTGCTTCAAGCAGTTGATCAAACAGGCCCGGGCCGACCAAACGGTCCTCCAGAGTATAGGAGAGCCCAGGTATCTGCCACAATCATCTCAATTGAAGTGTCAATGACTGCTAAACGGGTTTCCAGATACCCTGGATGCCCCATTTGACGTCTCGATGCTCTCCAATCCGCTTGACGCTATCAACCCCGAAGGTGCCGATAGGACCCCAGTGCGCCTATTGACATACGCTTATGGCTAGAGAGCGCTGCTAATGAAAGACCGTAACCCGGTGCTCTGTTCGACTACCCATATCCGCCGCTTTTCGATTGAAGATGGCGTAGGATTGCACGATAACTGGTCCAGGATCGTGTGTTATGCCTGAGCCAATTGAGCCTGTCCGCCCCGGAATACTGAAAGGGACTGAAAGAAAACCATCACACGGTAAACCGGCAAATCCGCCAGCGGCCGGCCGGGCCAGATAATTAAAGGTCGTTTGTCGACGGCTCGTGGTCGCGAGGCTCCAATCAAGGCGCTGACGGTGTCATTATATACCACGCGGGCGCCGGAGGTGGGGTTCCCCGGGTTTTCCTTGACCCCGGGCGCCCGCTTTCGCATAATTTATAGCCGTGAGGCGATATCTTAATTCACGCAATTTACATAGTTTTCCGAGAGGAAGTCCAGTTTGACTGAAAAACAAGAGCACACCCTGAACGGCCTCTCTCTGCTGATCCTCAAGGGCGACATCACCGAGCAGAGCTGCGACGTGTTGGTCAACGCGGCCAACAACCACCTCTGGATGGGCTCCGGCGTGGCCGGTGCGCTGAAGAAGGCCGGCGGAATCGAGATCGAGCGGGAGGCGATGGCCAAGGGACCCATCGAGGTCGGCACAGCCGCGGCCACCTCGGCCGGACAGCTCGACGCCCGCTGGATCGTCCACACCGCGGTGATGGGCCAGGACCTGGAGACGACACCGGAGATCATCTACCGGGCGGCCCGGGCCGCCCTGGAGCTGGCCGACGAGCTGGGCGCCGCCGTCGTCGCCCTGCCCGCCCTGGGCACCGGCGTGGGCGGAGTGGCCCTCGAGGACTGCGCCCGCTCCATCCGTGAGGCCCTGGACGACGAAAACCCGTTCCACAACCTCAAAGAGGTTCGTCTGGTCCTCTTCGGCCCCCGAGCCTACCGCGTCTTCAGCGAGGTCTTCGCGGACCTGGGCTGATCCTCCGGCCTCGGCAATGACGTCACGCCGACAACGGGCTGATTGCCCGTTTCTTTATTAGTATAATCTTAAATGCTTAGATTCCCTTAGGCTCCTTTGAAGTGCTCGGTCAAAGCAGGCTGGTTCGGAGCGGCTTGCCGGGCCGAAATATCCACCCGGATATGCTTCGCTTATTTTTAACGCATTCATTTGGCAAACCCTTATTGCTTGTTATTACGATACTTAGGAGCCAGTGGCCATCTGCTGTCAGAGCATATACAAGTGTGCGATTTCCAGGCTAGCTGAAGATCACGCCATTATTGGCCGCCACTTGCTCCTACCCGCTTCCTGAAAGGTGCACAAGGATCATCACGCGTATTATCAGCGAGTTACAATCCGGTCCGGTCCAAAAGGTGTATGCGATCCCTAACGGTTACGACAGCGTCTCTCGGATAACAGAGAAGAGTTGATCTTCAACCCGCCTTCGGTGGGTGTTAAGACGATAAGGCGGGACGCATCGGCGCGGAGAACGGGTGGATGTAAAAAAGTGCGGCTCTCGGGGATGGACCCGGGAGCCGCTGCTCCATACTGGTGGGCTTGCTGCGTTGCGAACCGGGGAGTTCCATACCTGCGATTCTGGACGTCCCAGGACTCGCGCAGGCGTGATCCCTAGCTCTGCGGAGGCGGAGGCGGGTTCTTGCCCTCGCCGGTGAGCCCCTTGAGCTTGGTCTCGGCCTCCTTGAGCAGGCGGCGCAGGGAGTCGATCTCGGCCTGGCGCTGCTCGTCGGCGACCAACTGTTGCTCCAGGTTGCGCTGGCGGATCTCCAGCTCCTCGTAGGATTCGCCCAGGCTCCGCAGGCGTCCCTCGAGCTCGTCGGCCCGCTTGGCCCGCTCCTCCAGCTCCGCGAAACCGGCGTCAAGCCGCTCCAGCTTCTCGGTCTGGGCGTCGAAGGTCTGCCGCAGATCGTTGGAGCGCCGCAGCAGCTCGTCGATCAGCGGTTCCTGCTCGCTGCGCGTCTCTTCGATGAGTTGGCGGGTGCTGTTGACCTGGAGCGAGACCAGGCTGAGCTGCTCGCCGACCTCGAGCAGCTCCTTGAGCCGATTCTCGAATCCGCCCAGCTTCTCGTCGAGTCGGCGGGTGCGCTCCCCGGTCTGGTAGAGGACCTCGGCGGTGGCTTCCAGCTCGCCGAAGCGCCCCTGCTGCTCATCGAAGCGGGCGCCGAGTTTCTCCAGGCCCGCACCCAGGCGCTCCAGCTTCTCCTGGGACTGCTCGAGCCTGTCCTGGAAGGCGTCGGTGCGCTCGGCGGCGTCGACGACGGCCCGCTGGCGCTCGGCCGCCTGCTCCTCCAGACCCAGCAGAGCCTTGAGCGATTCCTCGGTCTGCTTGGCCAGGCGCTGGGCGCGTTCCAGCCCCTCCTGGGTCTGGGTGCGGCTGGCCTCGAGGCGTCCGGCCAGCGTGCCCACCTCGCGATTGATACGCTCGACGTCGCGGGCCCGCTCCAGATAATCGTCGACCTTCTCACCCAACTGGATGATCTCGCGCTGGTGCTGACGGACCTCGTCCCCGGTGAGCTTGACCCGCTCCAGGGCCAGGTCGAGATCGTCCAGGCGCTGGTTGAGCTCCTCGACCTCGCCCTTGCGTTCAAGCTGTCGCTTGGTGCGCTCCTCGACGTCCTCGATGATCCCGTTGAGACCGGCGATGCGCTCCTCGATGCGTCCGACGGTCTGCTGGCGCTGATCGAGGACCTCCAGGCGGCCGCTTAACTGCTCGTCGCGCTCGCGCAGCTTGTCGAGGCGTCCGGCGACCTGTTCGAGGAGCTGGCGCTCCCCGCCCAACTGTTCCAGTTGTTGGCTGGTCGTCTGCTCAATCTGCCTGAGTTCGCTCAGCCGGCTTTCCAGGGTGTCGACGGCCTCGCCGAGGGACTTCAGACGGCCCTCGAGGGAGTCGAGGTGGCCGAGGCGGTTCTCCTGCTGGCCCAAGCGGGTGTTGGCGGCGTTGAGGCGCTCGAGGAAGCTGTTGAAGCGTCCCTCGATCTCGCCCAGACGGCCCAGCTCGGTCTCCAGGCGCTCGGTGACGCCCAGGGCACTCTCCAGGGCGGGACGGCGGTCGATCAAGCGGGCCAAACGATCTTCGAAGTCGCCGCCGCGCTTGCCCAGCTCGTCGAGGCGCCGGCCCAGGTCGTCCAGCTCACCCAGCCGCGCCTCCAGGCCTCCCAGGGCGCCGTCGATCCTTCCCACCCGGCTGTCCAGGGCGCCGATGCGTTGCTGCTGATCGTCGAGCTTACGGCGGTTCTCTTCGATCACGTTGAGGTCGCGGCGCAGCTCCTCGGTGAGTTGGCGGACGTTCTCAGCCGAGGCCGTGGCGCTCTGGGCGGTCTTGAGGACCTCCTCGACCTCGCCCCGGGTACCGCGGAGATTCTCGAGGCGGGAGTCCAGCTCCTCGAGCTCCCGGCGGGTCTGGGTGACCTGTTCGATGCGCCCGCCCATCTTTTCTATCTGGGCCTCGATGTCCCAGACGATGACCTTGAGCTTGGCCTGCTCGGCGCCGACCTTCTCGACCAGCTCGCGCTCCTGCTCCAGGCTCTTGAACTTCTGGCGGATAAAGGCCACCGAGCTCTTGAGCTCCTCGGCCTTGGCGCGGAACTCGTCGACGCGGCCCAGTTCCTGGGTGATCTGGGAGGAGTTCTCCTTGGCGGCCGCGAGCTCCTCGTTTAGCGTTGCCAGACGATTGGAGAAGCCCAGCACGTCCTGCTGCAGGGCCTCCTTGGAGCGCCCCAGCTCCTCGACGCCCAGGCTGATCTCGGTCAGCCTGTTCTCCAATTCGGTCACAGCCTCGATGCGCCCCTGGAGCTCATCGAGGGTCTTGGCGACGGCGGCGCGGCGGTCCTCCAGGCCCTTGAGCTCCTCGCCGACCTCGGCGGCGCGGCGGTTGACCGCGGCGACGTCCTCTCCGCTCTCATGGAGCCGGTCCAGCTCGTCGCGGTGGGCCGCGATCCGCTCATCGAAGGATTCCAGCTTGCCCCGGGTCTCCGCCACCAGGCCGTCCAGGGCCGAGGAGATGTCCTTGACCCGCTTCTTCGAGCGCTCGATATTCTTGCTGGCCTGCTCGATGTAATCGATGTCCTTGGAGATCTGCTCGCGGACGAGACGAAACTCCTCCACCCGCTGATACAGCTCGGTGATTTCCTCCCGGCTCTCCAAAATTCGGTCCAGGTTGCCCCGTGCCGAATCGGCGCTCTCACCAAGGCGACCGATCATCGCCTCGGCGCGCTCGATGAGCTGGGTCAGCTCCTTGGAGATGCGCGGGTACTTGTTGGTCTCGCCGGTGGGCTTGGTCAGAGAGAGCTCGGAGATGAGCTTGTCCTCCCAGCGCTCGGCGCTCTCGTCGGCGGCACCCTTGTCGATATCTTTGGGATCTCTGCGAGCGGACATACAAAAACCCCCTGGAGGTTCGTTAAGAAACGGGGTGTTTTTTATCCTTGAAACCAGTTGGTATCATTAAAAAAACTATAGGCGTATTTGTCAAGCATCAGAGTGCGATAATTATCCATAAAGAGATATTTTACCTTTTACAGCTCAAAATGACAAGGCTTCAGTGGTAATCTTAAGCCTTCTGATGATCTGCCTGTGTTCATACCCGGATATCAACAATAATTTGACGGCAATCAAAGCACCCTCAATGTGGAAGCGATAAGCTGGTGATAGTAGATCGGTAATCATGTTTTCCTAATACTCCGCCTGCTGTGTATAAATCGGGGACGGCAGGGCCGTCCCCGATGGTGAAACAATAAACTGCTGGCGCCTCAGGGCTCGCGGTAGCACTCGTTCTCGATGAAGAGATCCACCAGGCGCGGCTCGAACTGCTGCCCGGCGTTGCCCTGGAGCTCCAGGGTGGCCCGCTCGGCGGTCAGCGGGTGGCGGAAGGGACGCTCCGAGGTCATGGCGTCGAAGGCCTCGGCGATGGACAGGATACGGGAAAGCAGGGGGATGTCCTCGCCGGCCAGACGGTTGGGGTAGCCCTCGCCGTCCCAGCGCTCATGGTGATAACGGATGATCTTGGCCACCGGCTTGAGCTCCTCGGTCACCCCGACCAGGGCCTCGCCGACGATGGGGTGGCGACGGACCACGACCCACTCGCTTTCGTCCAGCGGAGTGTCCTTGCCCAGGATGTCCTCGGCCAGACCGAGCTTGCCCACGTCGTGCAGCACCGCGGCGAAGCGCAACTGGAACATCTCGCTCTGGCTCAGCCCCACCGCGCGGCCCAGGCGCACCGCGTAGCGCATCACCCGCTCGGAGTGACCCCGGGAGTAAGTGTCGCGGGCCTCCAGGGCGTTGATAATCGAGAGCACGGAAAGGAAGCAGGACCACTGCATACCCGCGTAATCGTAAACACGTCGGGTGAAAACCTCCAGACGCTGCTGCAGCGCCTCCAGGCGATGCCGGTGCTCCTCG
>WJMB01000062.1 GCA_014728185.1 Candidatus Coatesiibacteriota bacterium | reverse complement strand
GGGCTGCGGGTTGCGGCGACGGGCGTCCGCGCCCTGCTGCAAGAAACGTGCCAACGCCTACCCCCTCGAAACACCCAGGGGCTCGGCGACGACGAAGCCGTTTTGCCGAGGTCTCGCCCGATAATCGACAACCGATGGGGGACCCACCGGGAGGTGAGGTGCAGTGAAAACCACACACCGCGCAGTTCTGCTGCTGACGATCCTGGCCGCCGCCTCCCTCGCCCAGTACGGGGCTTTCGGCTCGAACAAGGTGCGCGACACCGAGATGAACTGGCGCATCCTTTCCACGGAGCACTTCGACGTCTACTTCTACGGCGATGGTGAGGAGGTCGTCGGCGTGGTGGCCGAGATGGCCGAGGCCGCCTGGAAGCAGTTGCGCGAGGACCTGGGCAACGAGCCCACCGACAGGATCCCCTTCATCCTCTACAACTCCCAGCGCGACTTCCGCCAGACCAACGTCACACTGAGCTACCTTCCCGAGGGAGTGGGCGGTTTCTCCGAGCCGCTGCGCAACCGCATCGTCATCCCCTACGAGGGCTCCCAGCCCCTGATGTACGAGGTCATCGTCCACGAGCTGACCCACGTCTTCAACTTCTACAGCTTCTTCCGCGATGTTACCGGCGAGCTGCTCTCCAATCAGATCGGCACGCCGGACTTCTGGTTCATGGAGGGTCTGCCCTCGCACGAGGCCCGGCAGTGGGACACCGACGCCCGCATGGTGTTGCGTGACGCCGTGCTCTCCGACAACATCGTCCCGTTGGAGTACTTTCGCAACGGCGCCTACATCCCGGGCTATTTGCTATACCTGGCCTATAAGGAAGGACACAGCGCCGTGGATTTCTTCGTCGAGCGCTACGGCGAGGACAAGCTGCCCGAGCTGATCAGGGCCGTCGCCCGCACCGACAGCCGCAGCGTCTCCGAAGCCCTCGAGCAGGTCATCGACAAGGACCTCGACGAGTTCACCGAGGAGTGGACGATCCACCTCAAGCGCCGCTTCTGGGTCGACCTGGTCGAGGGCCGCCGTCCCGAGGATTTCAGCCGGCGGATCACCGACGTCGGCGACGAGTACCACAGCTTCCTCGGCCCGCGCCTGTCCCCCTCCGGAGACCTGGTGGCCGTGATCGCCAATCTGGACCGCGGCGCCCACCTCTACCTGCTGGACGCCAAGGAGGGCCGCCAGTTCGCACGACTGACCTCGACGGGGGATTTCGATTACCTGAGCCCCTCGGCGCGCAGCGTGGCCTTCGACCCCGCCGGCGACACCCTGGCCGTCATCGCCAAGGACGACCGCTGGCAGGGCATCTACCTGATCGATGTCGTCAGCGGCGAGATCTACCGGGTCTTCGACGAACTGAACCTGGACACCATCGACGGCCTCTGCTTCTCCGCCGGCGGCGAAGAGCTCTACCTGACCGCCCAGCTCGCCGGCATCGTGGACATCTTCAGCCTGGACACCGGCACCGGCGCCCTCGAGCGCCTGACCGACTCGCCCTACCTCGAGGCCCACCCCGCGGCCTCCCCGGACGGCGAGCGCCTGGCCTTCGCCCTCGAAGAGGAAGACGGCGTCCACCTGGCCGAGCTCGACCTCGACAGCGGTGAAATCACCGTGTTGACCGCCGGACCCAACGAGGACCGCTACCCCGATTACCACCCCGACGGCGAGCGCATCGCCTTCAGCTCCGACCGCGTCGGTCCGTCGAACATCTTCTGCTACGACCGCCGCGACGGCTCGGTCACCCAGCTAACCGATTCCCTGCGCGACATCTACAACCCCGATGTCTCCGCCGACGGCACGCAGATCGCCTTCAACTCCTACCAGCAGATGACCCATCAGGTCCACATCATGGACCTCGAGCTCGCCGTCGACGAGCCCTACGAAGCCGCCCTGGACTCCCTGGCCCTCGAGGGCTACTACGATCCGCCCATCCGCACCGGCTTCGAGGTCGGTGACCTCTCCAAGATCGGCACCCTCGAGCCCTGGGAGTACGACCTCGAGATAGACGCCGGCATGGCCCAGGCCGAGTACACCACCGGCGGCGCCTTCCGCGCCCTGGGCCTGATCATCGGCTCCGACACCCTGGGCGACCACCGCCTCTTCGTCCAGTTCGGCCTGACCAGCGTTTCCAGCCTGGATGATCTCGACCTCGACGTCGCCTACTACTGGATGAAGCACCGGCCGACCTACGGCGCTCGGGCCTTCACCTGGAAAGA
This sequence comes from Candidatus Coatesiibacteriota bacterium, assembly GCA_014728185.1. Taxonomy (GTDB): domain Bacteria; phylum RBG-13-66-14; class RBG-13-66-14; order RBG-13-66-14; family RBG-13-66-14; genus WJMB01. Next base: position 727 of record WJMB01000062.1, on the reverse strand, counting down.
CTACTACCTCTTCCCCGACGGCTACTTCTGGGAGCGCCTCTCCGGCGGCCAACTGACCTTCAGCTACCCCTTCACCGAGGAGCTGCGCGTCGACGCCAACATCACCGGCTACGAGCAAGGCCGCCAATACTACTTCTACGACGGCTCGATCTTCGCCGACTACCGCAGCGTCATCGGTCCCGGCGCCAGCCTGGTCTATGACAGCACCGAGTGGTACTACACCTTCCCCATCCGCGGCGTCCGGCTCAACCTGGGCTACCAACGCCCCAGCGCCTTCATGGGCTCGGACTGGGAATACAATTACCTCTCCCTGGACTTCCGCGGCTACCTCAACCTCTACAGCACCGCCGGCTTCGCCCTGCGCGTTTACTCCGGCCTCGGCTTCGGGGGCGACCCCTACGACCCCGACACCTACCTCGGAGGCGCCCTCGACCTGCGCGGCTACGACTACACCGAGTTCGTCGGCAACAACATCGCCTTCGCCAACCTCGAACTGCGCCTGCCCCTGATCGACCGCATCGACTTCGGCTTCCTGCCCGGTTTCATCCTGGGCAACTTCCGCGGCGTGGGCTTCATCGACGCCGGAGTGGCCTGGGACAACATCGACCGCGAGATCGACTTCACCAACCTCCAGCTCTGGACCACGGAGCCCGAATTCCACTTCGTCGACCTCAAGGCTTCGATCGGGATGGGGCTGCGTTGGGATTCGCTGGGGCTTCCGCTGCGC
>WJMB01000371.1 GCA_014728185.1 Candidatus Coatesiibacteriota bacterium | reverse complement strand
TAATAGCACGCTTAGGATCGATGCACCATCATCGAAGCCCATTGCGCCAGGCAGTTGATAATAGGGCTTCGTGACGTCGCTACGGGCAACCTGGCAATGTGAAAATCCACGTACCGCCACAAGCAGCTCGCTCGATGTGCACACCTGATTGCCCAATGACTGCTTGTCTCAGAGCGTTATCCAGTAACGCCATGGTCCGTGACCATTAAGTGATCCCAATTGCAATCAAGAAGAATGTCTTCCTTGGCAAACCCAGATATCAGCGCACTTGTATATGCTCTGACAACAGATCGCCTCTGACCGCTAAATGTCGTGATAACAGGTAGCAAGGGAATGCAACAATGTTTGAACAAATGAGAAGCATTTCCGAATAGAGTTTTACGGCCCGGCAAGCCGCTGCCAAACAGCCCGATTTGTTGTGAATACGATCCATGATGCCTTTTGTTGAATCGCTTCCCGAGCCCTTGCCTCGAGCACATTCCAGCGGTTGGAACGCTGATTGGTGTCGAGGCGTCCGCAGGCCCGTGGTGTAAGGGCGGCCGGCAGACGGACATCGCTCCATGACGCCTTGGGCGTCGTCCTCGGCGGCGGCCGCCGCTTGTCACGTCGAACCGGGTGGTTCCTCTATGTCGACGCGCGTGATGATCATCGACGACGACCCCGACATCCGCAACATCGTCCGGGTCATTTTCGAGCAGGACGGCTACGCGGTCGAGACCGCGCCTGACGGTGAGCGGGGTCTGGAAGCGATCCGCGAGTTCATGCCCGAGCTGATCATCCTCGACGTGATGATGCCCGGCATCGATGGCTACGAGGTCTGCAGCCGCCTCAAGGAGAACTTCGAGACCGCCCACATCCCGGTGATCCTGCTCACCGCCAAGCAGGACATCCTGGACCTGGAGCGCGGCGTCAGGCATTCGATCGACGATTACGTCGCTAAGCCCTTCTCTCACCGCGAGCTTTTGGCTCGGGCCAAGATGGTCCTGGCCCGCACCCGCTACCAGATGGGCTGCAACCCGCTGACCGGGCTGCCGGGCAACCTGGAGATCGAGCACCGCATCAAGGAGATCCTGCGCACCGGCGAGCCGTTCAGCATCTACTACCTGGACATCGACGGTTTCAAGGCCTACAACGACTACTACGGCTACGCCCAGGGCGACCTGATCATCAAGTTCATGGCCAACTGCCTCATCGAAGCCACCAGGGCCGCCGGCGCCGAGGACGCCTTCGTCGGCCACGTCGGCGGCGACGACTTCGTGGTGATGGTCCGCCGCCACGACCACCGCGACCTGGCAGACAGCATCATCGAGCTCTTTGAGCAGGGCCAGGGCCGGTACTACGACGAGGCCGACCGCGAGAAAGGCTACTTCGAGATCAAGGACCGCACCGGCCACCTGCGCCGCTTTCCGGTCAAGCTGACCGTGACCGTGGTGGTGGTCAGCAACGAGAAGCGCAGCTTCGAGAGCTTCGCCGAGATCTCCAGCGTACAGGGCGAGCTGAAGAAGTTCGGCAAGGGGAAGTCGGGCAGCGTGGTGGTGCGCGAGCGGCGCAGCGACGACGAGGACGAAGAAGACGAAAACCGGCAAAACGGGGAAAACGGCCCGGAGATCAGCAGCGCCGGCGATTACCGAGCAGATTGACCCTGTTGAAGCAACCAATTCTCATTTAATCCCCGGCGGTTGCCAGACTCCAAAGGCGCGGTTATTATTGACCCCGGCGCTAGGCAATTCCCGCCGAACGACCGGGTCTCACATAACCGGATGTGCGAGCGGACGCCGGCCCGGAGTCGTCAAGGAAAGGCCGACCGATGAAAGTTCTTATCATCGACGACGAGGAGCACATCCTGCAGACGATGAGCATGGCCTTCCAGCGCCTGGGCCATCAGACCGTGACCCTCACCCAACCGCTCAAGGCCGTTCCGACGGCCAAGCGTGAAAAACCCGACGCCGTGCTGCTGGACATCATGATGCCCGGCGCCGACGGCTTCGCCACCTTCCACAGCCTCAGCGAGGTGCCGGAGCTGGCCGGAGTGCCAATCATTATTCTCACCGCCCTGGACGACGACCTGACCGCCCGCATCAGCCGCGAGATCGGCGCCGAACTGATCCTGCACAAACCCTTCAACCCCCTGGAGGTCGCCCGCCGGGTCGTCGATATCTACGAGGCCCGAAAGAAAGCGGACGACTGAACGGGACCACACCGCCCGAGCTCATCAAACCGGCTCGCCATTGAGGAGACGCCTTGGCCGCTGAGGTCGTCAGCATCCTCTCCCTGATCGTCTTCATCTTCTGCGTTCTCGGGCCGCTGTTGATGGTCGGGGGGCGCCGTTTGATACCCCTGCCCCTGCAGACCCTGCTGGTGCTGGGCTCGCTGATCAATATCCTGCTGGCGGCGTTGGGCAAGTGGATCGACGGCGGCAACCTCTCCGAGCTGTTGAGCCTGCCCTCGGCGGTGGGCTCCAACGTGATCCTGCTGCCGATCATGGCCATGGCCGGCGGCTTCCTCGTCGCTGGAGCCCTCGAGGGCTCCGGCGGTTTCGCCGCCCTGCGCGTGGTCATCAACAAGATGCGCGGCACACCCCTGGGGATGGCCGGCACCCTGGTCTTCATCGCCCAGTTCGCCACCATCTTCGCCATGCCCTGCGGACGCATCCAGGCGGCGGCGCTGCTGCCGGTGATCATCACCCTGGGACCCGAAGGCGTCCGGCTGATCACCAAGAAGCAGATGGTCGTACTGGTCACCGCCCTGGCCGTCAACGCCGCGGCCAGTTGCGGACCAAGCCAGATCGGCGGCATCGGCCAGATCGGCGAGGGCTTCCTCCAGCAACTGGGCCTGCTGACCAACGCCCAGGAATTCGGGATCATGATCGGCACCGCCTTTACGGCGCTGTTCATCAGCCTGTTCATCACCCGCTTCGACATGGACGAGAAGATCCGCCTGAGCGAAGGCCCCTCCGAGCTCTCCGTCGGAACTTCGGCGACTTCCGGGCGCAGCGTGGGCGCCGCCGCGGCCGAGGACGCCGCCGTCTCCGAACAGCGCGACCCCTCGACACGAACAGCCGAGGAAGAGGCCGAGATCGCCAAGAAGTTCAAGGCACCCCTGGTGGGCTACATCTCCCTGGGCATCTTCCTGCTGGCCCTGATCGGCGCCGTATTCAACCTCTTCGGCAAGACCCCCATCACCACCACCCTGCTGGTGGCCACCGTGCTGATCATGGTCATCGCCCGGCTCTCCATCCGCCAGGTGATCGCCGGGATCATTCTCCACCCCATCACCGCCCTGGTGGCCGGTTTCCTGATGGCCGGCTCCCTGGCCGTCTCCGGCGGCTTCGAGGCTCTGAGCAACCTGCTGCGCTGGCTGGCCGAGTTCAAGATCCTGGGCATCGGTCTGGGCGTGGCCGGAATGATCGCCCTCTTCGTCCAGCTCGAGACGATCATGCCCATGCCCTGCGGCCGCATTCTGGCCGCGGCCCTGCTTCCCGTCGTCGTCGCCATGGGCCCCGCCTCGGGATGGCTGCCCGGCGCATCGGGCCTGCTCTCCGGAGACCAGCTCGCCTGCGTGCTGGCCGCCTTCATCGTCAACGCCGCCGCCAGTTGCGGACCCAGCCCCATCGGAGGCATCGGCACCATCTCCGAGGGGATGGTGCGCTCCGAGATCGGCTACCTGCGCAACGCCCAGAGTTTCGGCATCCTGGTCGGCATGACCCCCCTGGCCGCGCTGACCATGCGCTTCCTCGTCCTGACCCACAACCCCTTCACCCTGAGGAACCTGGGGCTCTACTTCGGCCTGCTGGCCGTGGTGTTCATCTTCAGCTTCGGCGTGGTCAAGCTGATCAACCCCAGCCGCTTCAAGAAGCGCCGCACTCCGACCCAGGAACGCGAACAGAACGTTGCCACCTGGATCACCTTTCTCCTCGGTGGCGCCGTGGCCGGCGTGATGATGAGCATCGCCCTGTTCCTGCCCGACCCCAGCGGCCTGTTCGCCATCGCCGGCACCACGCCCTTCCTGACCACCCTGGCCCAAGGCGCCGTGGGCGGAGCGATAGCCGGCGCCCTGCTGTTGGCCACCTGAGCCGAAGGCGCCGCGACATCGGCGCCGCACAACCGCGTCCGGCGGCGGCGGCTTTGGCACGTTTCTTGCAGCAGGGCGGGGCGACCGTTTGGCGGTCTCTGCGTCGGTTTCCGCAAGAAACGTGCCAAAGCCGCCGCGGGTGGTCCATCCTAGGCCAAACCCCGGCGACCGACGGCGCCGAGGTCGCGGCGCCAGCGTACCGCACGGAGTCACCTGATACCGCAGACACGGAAGTGAACCATGAGTGAATTCGCCACCTGGCTGGCCTTCCTTTTCGGCGGGGCGATCTCCGGCTTGATCATCGCCTACGCCATGGATTTCCGCACCCGCAAGGGCCTGTTGCAGGGGGCCCTGGGCGGCGTGTTGGTTGCCGTGCTGTATCTTCTGACTTAAGATAGACCGTCCCCAAAACCAGGTAGATCCGACAGTGAACGCCGATCCACCGGCGGCTGACTGAGCCGTTCCCGCACTCAGGCGACAATGGTCGAGAAAGACGACAAACAGCGCAAGAAGGCGACCGGCGAAGACGGGCTGGTCTACGAGCGTCCCCGGGAGGAGATCGAGGTCCTGCCCGGCGTGCGCCGTTACCAGTTTATCTCGAAGAGCCAGCACCGGATGCTCACCAAGCATCTCAACCGCATCGCCATGGTGATCATCGCCCTGACGCTGGCCTTCGTCATCTTCAAGTCCGTCTTCATCGGCACGGGCTACTCGGTCTACTGCCTCGAGGATCGCAGTTGCATGCGTGTGCTTTCCCAGCCCGAGGGCGAGAACTGTCCCGAGTACATCTACCCCGTCGAGATGGTCGTGGCTAGCCGCACCGCCGACTACGAGCGCTTCATCCGCCAGGGCGGCCTGCGCTGCATCCAGTGCGGCAACTGCACCAAGTGGTGCATCCTCGAGATCAACATCCCGGAGATCGCCGCGCGGATGCAGGAGCTCTCCCTCGAGGCTCTCGATGAGGGCAAGATCTCTGCCGAGCTGGTGCTCGAGCACGGTTTCATCGATCCCCAGACCCGGGAGCCGTTGACCCCGGAGGCCGCCCGGGCGCGCTATTCACGCGAGGGTTATGACAAGGTCGCCCGGCTCTACGAGCAGATGACGGCGATCATCGCCGAGCGGGAGGAGGTGCAGGTTGCCGAGCGCTGAGTCCAGCGCGGTGATCACCCGGGGCCGTCCCGGCGGCGAGCGCTCCCTTGTCGCCCGGCTGCTGCCCAGCCGTCCCTGGCGTATCGCCCTGGCCACCATCATCGTGGCGATCTTCTTTCCCCCGGCCCGCCTGCTGTTGGTGATAATCCTGGGTCTGAGCTTCCTCTTCGTCGGTCCGGGGTTGCGCTGGGCGCGCAAGAACCGCCTGGTGCTGGTCGGCTTGATCCTCATCGTCCCGACCCTGCTGACCGCTTCCTACTACCTGCTCGAGGAGGCCGAGCGCATCGACTTCACCGCCCTGCAGCCCGGCACCTACGTGGGCACCGGAGTGGGCAAGAACGCCGTCGATCACCTCGAGGTCACCGCCACCGTCGGCGCCGGTGGGGCTGTGGCCCTCGAGGTCACCGCCGAGAGCGAGTCTCAGGGGCGCCCCGCCGTGGACGAGGCCGTCACCGAGCTGCCCGGCCGCATCGCCGCCGCGCGCAGTCTTGACGTCGACGCCGTCTCCGGGGCCACCTACACCTCCGACGGCATCAAGGCCGCCGCCTACCAGGCCCTCCAACAGGCCGGCGGCGCCGGCGAGCAGCCTTTCTACGTCGAGGCCCTGCAGTGGGTGACCTATGGCGAGTTCAGCCGTGAGATGATCTTCCAGCTCTGCATCATCTACGGCATCATCTTCATGCTCGACTTCATGATCTCCGGCGTGGTCATCCGCAACACAGGCGAGAGCCTCAACTGCTACAACTGCCAGGCCTGCGTGGGCGTCTGCCCCGTGGGCCGCGTCGAGGACGACGTCCCCCTGCCGATGACCATGGTCCTCGAGACCCGGCTGGGCAACTACGACCGCGTGGAGGAGCTGGCCAAGTACTGCGTGGGCTGCGCCCGCTGCGCCGCGCGGTGCCCCAACGGCATCAGCGCGCTGTCGGCCGCCGGAAAGGCCATCGCCGCCAAACGGAGCCTGTTCGAGCTTTGAGGCATACCCAAAGCCGCCGAACGTAAACAACCCGCCGAAAGGCGGGCTTTTCGTAATGTGCGTAGAAGCAATTAGCTGTATAAAGTAAGGGATCACTTAACTGTCACGGACCATGGTGTTACTGGATATCGTTCTGATACAAGCAGTCATTGG
>WJMB01000061.1 GCA_014728185.1 Candidatus Coatesiibacteriota bacterium | reverse complement strand
GTTGGCACGTTTCTTGCGGAATCGCGCGCCGCCTGGACGCAAGACGCCCGGCGTTGCGCAAGAAACGTGCCAACGCCGGTCACGGGCCGGGAGGCGCCGTGGGGCGGGGTTCGGCGGAGGTCGGCGGTGATTAGCGCAGGGAGGTGGTCAGCCGGTGCAGGTCGCCCTCGCGCAGTTCGAGGGCGCGGTCGGTGCGCCGGGCCACCGCGGGGTCGTGGCTGACGATGACAAAGGCGCCGCCGTTCTCGGCGGCCAGCTCGAAGACCAGATCGAGTACCCGCTCGGCGGTGCGCGGGTCCAGGTTGCCCGTGGGCTCATCCATCAGCACCAGGGGCGGCTTCTTGACCAGGGCTCGCGCGATGGCCACGCGCTGCTGCTCGCCCCCGGACAGCTTGCGCGGGGCGTGGCGCAGCCGTTCCGCCAGGCCCACCCGGTTTAGCATCGCCTCGGCGCGCTTCTCGGCCTCCCGGGGCTCGATCCCTTGGGCGATCAGCGGCAGGGCGGTGTTGTCCAGGGCGTCGAACTCGGGCAGCAGGTGGTGCATCTGGAAAACGAAGCCCACCAGGCGGGAGCGGATGCGCGAGAGGTCGCGGTCGTTGCGTCCGTCGATGCGCTCGCCGTCGAGATCGACCTCGCCGGCTGTGGGGCGGTCCAGAGCGCCCAGGATGTGCAGCAGAGTGCTCTTGCCGGCGCCGGAGGCGCCGATGACGGCCACGGTCTCGCCGCGGGCTACGTCGAGGTCGACGCCGTCGAGGACCCGCAGGCGCTTCTCGCCGTCGATGAACTCGCGGGTGACGCCCCGGGCCTGGAGCAGGGGTTCACTCATAGCGGATGGCCTCCAGGGGGTCCAGACGGCTGGCCCGCCAGGCCGGGTAGAGGGTGGCGCCCAGGGTGATGGCCATCGAGGCGCCGATGACGGCCAGCACGTCGGGGGCCGAGACCACGGCGGGCAGGTGGTCCATGTTGTAGATGTCGGCGGGCAGCTCGATAAAGCGGTAGCGCTCCAGCAGCCAGGCCAGCACGGCGCCGAGCACCCCGCCGATCAGCGTACCCAGGGAGCCCAGAGCCAGTCCGACGCTCAGGAACACGCCGCGCACCTGGCGACGGTCGACGCCGAAGCTCTTCATCACCCCGATGTCCCGGGTCTTCTCCACGGCCAGCATGATCAGGTTGCTGACGACGTTGAAAGCGGCCACGATGATGATCAGCACCAGGGCCAGGAACATGGCGAACTTCTCCAGCTCCATCGCGGCGAAGAGGCGGCTGTGCGTCGTCGTCCAGTCCCGGGCGTAGTAGTCGGCCCCCAGGGCGACGTTGATGTCGTCGGCGACCTCGGGGGCGTCGAACATGTCGGGGCAGGTGATCTCGACGGCGGTGATCTTGTCGACGATGTTCATGAAGTCCTGGGCCAGTTCCAGTGAGATGTAGGCCAGTTGGGCGTCGTATTCGTACATCCCCGTGGAGACGATGCCGGTGATCTGCAGCTTCTCCATCTTGGGCGGTATGGGCGTCAGCGGGTCCCATTCGCCGGTGGGCATCACCAAGACGACCTCGCTGCCCACGGAGGCTCCGAGCTGGTAGGCGATCTCCTTGCCGACGACCACGCCGTGGGCCGGGGCCTCGAGACCGGCCGGGGGGGCGCCCGAGGAGAGGCCGGGGCCCCGGGGCTCGGCGCCCAGCCCCATTGGTTCGAAGCTGAATTCGCCCTCGCTGATCATCCCGGGCAGGCCGGTGATGCCGGCCTCGAGCTCCGGGTCCACCCCACGGAAGACGGCGCCGATGGTGTTGGACTTGTTGACCAGCATCCCCTCCATGTAGATCGCCGGGGCGGCGTGCTCCACTCCGTCGACCCCCCGGACCTCCTCCAGCAGGTTGCGCCAGTCGGCGATAGGGTAGCGCAGGTAGTGAATGACGGTGATGTGGGGGTTGTTGGCCAGGATCTTGGCCCGCAGGTTGACCTCGAAGCCCTCCATCACGGAGAGGACCACGATCAGGCTGGCCACGCCCAGGGCGATGCCGGCGACGCTGATCCAGGTGATCACGCGCAGGAAGCCCTTGCGGCCCGAGCGCAGGTAGCGCCAGGCCACGCGCAGCTCGAAGCGACCCAGCCGCGCGGCGGCCAGGATCACAGCCGCCAGGACCACCACGGCGCCGACGACCAGGGCCGAGGTCAGCAGGGGGTTGAGGCTCTCGACGTCCGGGGTCACTGGGATTGGTCCTCCGGGTTGGCGATCAGGCGACGCAGGGTTTTCAGGACCCCATCGGCGGCGTCCAGGGCTTCCGCGGCCTGGTCCCGGGTGTAGAAGTCCCGCGGTGAAAGATCACCCGGACCGTTGGGGTGGCGGGCACCGGTATAGTAAGCTTCAAGAAACCGTATCGCGGGTTTCAGCGGCTCCAGGGCGGCTTTATGTCTTGGCAGACGGGAGACGACCAGTTGCAACGGTTCTAGCAAGGAGTGAATCCGAGGCTTCTCGCTTCACTGCAAAAACCAGGGCCTTCAAGGCGAACTCCGCCGTCTGCTGGGCGTGGAAACAGGCGAAGGAGTGAAGGACGTTCTGGGCGGCGACTCGAGCCATCCGCAGATTCTCCCCCGGCCGTCTCCAGCCAATGCCGCGCCTCGCCCCCGAACGGGGCATCGCGCTCCGACGGGCCGCTCACCCGTTGATCCGGAGGCCGTCTCTCGACATCGATACTCCCCCGGAGCCGATGGGG
>WJMB01000370.1 GCA_014728185.1 Candidatus Coatesiibacteriota bacterium | reverse complement strand
CTGTCGGCCTGTCCGCTAAAACAGTATCCAAATGGTACAATCGACTAAGGGAGCGCATCGCCGCCGATCGCGAGGCCGAAGTGATAAAGCTCGAGCTGGACTAGATCGTTTACTCCGGCGGCTGGAAGGCCTATAACAAGCTCTCGCTCAACGGCTTCCACCACAGGCATCAACCATGACAAGACACTGGTTGACGGCAAGAGCCATATCAACGGCCTAGAGAGCTTCCAGGGCTACGCCAAACGCCGCCTCAAAGCCTATCACGGTGGCTATAAACGCAACTTCAGGCTCTTTATCAGAGAAAGGTCGTTCCGATTTAACCACAGAAACGATGAAAACACGCTCGACTACCTGCAGGATGCACTGCTCAATTGGTCCGATCAGGTTACATGATGCCTTAGCTAGTTGTTCCCTTCCACAAACAAATGTACCCTCGAATCCAATCGCTACCGCAGTCTCAATATGATGAACCCGGTTTATTACTACCAGATCAATAGAATCCAGGTCGCCGACGTCTCGTCGCGATAATCGTCGTCTGTTTCAAGTTGACTCCTCTCTCTAGCCTATCTTGCAGGGAGGTATTTTTTGTGTTAACTAGTATCTCTACTGGTAGACTATAGTCTTCGCCCTCCCCGAGCATCTGAGCCTTTTCGATCTCCAGCCGCAGCATCATTTGTTTTAGGCGTCATGGAACGTGTTTGGACCGAAACAGGCTGATTGGGAGCGTTTTGCTGGGCCTTCATCGTCCACTCGGAAATGCTTCTTTTTGTCAAACACTCGCTCTGCCGCCCTCGCTGCTTGTTAAAACTGCACTTATGGGCAGGTAGCAGACGGCTATCGGGGCATTTGCAAGTGTGTTGCCTTCTGTTTTTACCTCAGATCGCGCTTTGGTAAGCTGCCACTTTTAACCAACTGTTTTGTGACAAGAAAATGTTGATCATCATGAGTATTATCAGCAGTTTACACTCACGATCCGCTCCGGATGGGCATGCGATCCCTTGTTTAACCGCACTTATTGATAAACCACGCGACCATAACGCCCAGCACCGCCGCGATTCTGTGTCGGTGTCACCAAGAAACGAGGTTCCGGTGAAACGCCTGGCTACCCTGCTTCTACTTCTAATCATCCCCATCGCGGTTTTCGCCGCCGAGTACACCACCGTCGGTCACCAGAGCGTCGAGGTCGAAGAAGCCGCCCTGACGGCGGCCTTCGATGTCGCCACCGAGCTCATCGACGGCGACATCATCAACAATCGGCTCTACCTGCTGCCCGAGCGCGAGCGCGGCGGTGAGCTCGAGTTCTGGCACTCCAGTGTCGAGCTGCCCGCCGAACCCGGCTGGGTCGTCTTCCTCGACGAGAACCCCTGGGCCGAGTGGGAGCATCCCACCCGCTGCGCTTATATCACCACCGACGGCGAAGTGACCACCTTCGACGTCACCACGCCGCCGCGACGCTTCGACGAGATGGTCGAACTCTCCGACGGCTCGGTGTACGAGGCGAGCGAGGAATACTGGGTTCCCGACCTGGATTACTACCGCGAGCTGGGCGAGCGCTTCCGCGCCCAGCACCCCGAGCTGCTGCACCGTGCCGGCGAGCACTACGCCCTGATGCTCTCCGGCGGTGCCGACAGCAGCAATAACCACGTGCGTTACTACAATAACATCGCCTTCGCCTATACCAACCTGGTTTGGGTCTATGGCTATGACGAGGACAACATCTACGTGCTGATGTCCGACGGCGACGATCCCTCTCCCGACCGCTCCGACGGCTCAAGCACCCCCACGGACCTAGACGGTGACGGCGACAGTGACTACACCGATCCCTGCACCCATAGTTACGTCGACCAGTACTTCGACATGCTGGCCGGCCTGGTGACCGCCGACGACACCCTCTACGTCTACACCACCGACCACGGCGGCGGCGGTTCCACCTCCTACCTCAACCTCTGGAATTGGCAAAGTTACTACGATTACGAGATGTACAACAAGCTGGCCGCCATGGATTACAACACCATCCTGGTCACCATGGGCCAATGCCACTCCGGCGGCTTCGTCGACGATCTCGACGACCTGCCCAACCTGGTCATCTCCACAGCCTGCGCCTACTGGGAGCTCTCCTACGCGTTTAACGATTACACCTACTACCTGGTCCACTGGACGGCGGCGGTCAATAACGAGTACCCGGGCTGGCCCGTGGAGTACAACGGCGGCGCCCCCGTCGACGCCGACGACAACGAAGACGGCATGATCAGCGCCCTGGAGGCCTTCAACTACGCCGACAGCGTCTACCATTCCTCGACGCCCCAGTACGCCGATCCCTCGGGCATCGGCGAGTATCTGACCCTCTGGGGTTACTTCCTCGACGGACCCTTCGTCGTCATGGAGGATTACCAGGTAGAGGCCGACGACGGCGACTCCAGCATCACCCCGGGCGATCAGGCCGAGATCGATCTGACCCTGCACAACCTGGGCGGCGGCCAGGCCGATAACATCACGGCCACGCTCAGCTCCAGCGACTCGGACATCACCGTCATCACCGACACCATTAACTTCGGCTCCCTGGGTCCCGACTCGACCGGCGACTCCCCGACCCCCTTCGTCATCGAGGCTTCAACAGGTTCGGACAACCCAGGCTACTACTTCCTCGACTGCACCGTGACCGCCGACGACGACATGGACAAGGAGTACGAGCTGGTCGTCACCGTGGGCGAGTACGACGGTGACTTCCAGGACGACATCGAGTCCGGCGACAACGGCTGGACCGCCGAGGACCCGGGCGACAGCGAGTGGCACATCGAGGACTACCGCTCCTACAGCCCGTCCCACTCCTGGAAGTGCGGCGGCGATGACGGCGGCTACTACGCCAACAACGCCGAGGACGCCCTGCTCTCGCCCCTGGTCATCGTCAACCCCGCCGATCCCCAACTGACCTTCTGGACCTACCACGATATCCGGGTCAACGACACCATGGAAGTCCAGTGGGGTAACGAGTACGAAGGCTGGGAGACCATCGCCACCTTCACCGACGCCATGGTCGACTGGACCGAGGCCAACTATGACATCAGCGCCTACGCCGGGGCCATCGGCCGGGTGCGTTTCCTGATGACCACCAACGCCGGTAACACCGGCGAGGGTTTCTACTTCGACGACTTCCAGCTCGGCACCCCGAACATGGACCTCGAGGTCGCCGCCTTCAACGCCGCCTCCACCGAGGAGGGTCTGCTGCTCAACTGGCGTATCGAGGACGCCTCGAGCATCCTGGCCCTGGACGTTCTGCGCGAGGACTCCCGCGGCATCGTCCGGCTCAACGAGCGCTCGCTGGAACCCGATGAGGCCGGGGCCTATCTGGACCGCGACGCCGCCGCCGGGGAATCCAGCGACTACTACCTGCGGATCACCGAAAATGACGGCGGGATGCAGCTATACGGCCCGCTCTCGGCCGTTTACGAGCCCCCGTCGGCCCGGGCCTTCAACCTGGCCGCGCCCTACCCCTGCCCCAGCGTCGGCAGCCTGACCATCGAGTTCGAGCTGGCCGAGGATTCCGTAATCACCCTGAGCGTCTACGACCTCTCGGGCCGCCGGGTGGCCGCCCTGGTCGACGGCGCCTTGAGCGCCGGGCGCCACAGCTTGGAATGGGACGCAACCGACCAGACCGAGGGTGTCTACTTCCTGCGCCTGACAACCCCGGCCGGCTCACTGACCCGCCGCGCCGTGATCAGCCGCTAGCACCTCAAACGCACCAGAACAATCCGGGATGGGCCTCGGCCCGTCCCGGTTCATATAACCCACTCCAGCCCGAACCTTACGCCGGAGACGCCCGGCTGTCGCCTACCTCAAAGGCTCGGTCGGGTTTTGTATGGAATTGTCACTCGCACTTGGACAGGCTGCCACACTAATGGATTAGGCTTCATGGAACGTGAGCGGACCAACCAAGAAAAGGCTGATATGAGGCTGGGGCAAGCAATGTTACAGGTTAACACCTTTCAACAACTCACCATGCGCGGCCAAACCGGCGCCTGTTGTCATATATTTATATGATAGTATGGAGCTTAGGCCTCAACCAATGCAGTCGGAGCCGGGAAAGCAGCGCAGTAGATCAGGCCGCCCCGAATCAGCGAGGCGCTGAACCGGGACAGGTGAAGTCATTCCGATCTGTCACAAACAGCATTTGCAGTGTTTATGCTCTGCCAACTGCTAACTGCTGATGGCATCACACACGACCTCGGACCAGCCAACTTCAACTCGAAACACCGCCCCACCTCGAAAAGCTGCTGACACGAGGCTATGCCGAATGAGGTTTGGCCTGCCAACTCAACCCCACAGCGCCTGCTAGTTATATATGCATGATAATTAGTTGCTTAGCATCGGTGGATCGTCATCGAAGCCCGTTGCGCCAGGCAGTTGATAATGGGGCTTCGTGACGTCGCTACGGGCATCCTGGGAATGTGGAAGGGATTATCACCTGAAACTGAACCTACATCGAAAACGCAAAAGAGCGGCATTTAGAAAGGAAGTGCTGACAACTATCTCACGCAAGGCTTTTTTCG
>WJMB01000369.1 GCA_014728185.1 Candidatus Coatesiibacteriota bacterium | reverse complement strand
CTCCTTGGCGGCGAAGCCGGCCACCAGGGCGCTGGAGATCTTCCAGTCGAAGCCCAGTGGACGCATCACGTAGGCCAGGCCGCGGCCGATGTAGCCCAGGGGCGAGTTGCGCAGGCGCGAGGCCTCGCGCTGGGCGTCGAGGGACTCCAGGCGGGCGGTGTACTCGGTATAGCCCGCGGCGTTCGGATCGACTTGGGCGAACAGTTCGGCGGGCAGGGGTTCGTCCACGCCGGGGTCGAAGCCGTCGGGGAGCTCGAGCCCGACGGCGTCGGCGTATTCCCGGGCGGCCTCGAGCTCCCGGTCCTCGAAGTCGGCGGCGTCGGGAGCCCGGCGGGGGAAGGCGCTCAGCGCCCAGATGACCAGCATGGCGAAGAGGATGATCGTGCCGGCCTTCCTGACATACATCCAGGCCCGGCGCCAGGCGTGGAGCAGCACGGCCTTGACCGTGGGCACGTGGTAGGTGGGCAGCTCCATCACGAAGGGATCCTGGTCGCCCTTGAGCACGGTTCGGCGCAGGATGCGGGCGGACAGCACGGCCAGCAGGATGCCCAGCAGGTAGACAGCGAAGATGACCGTGCCGGCGTTGTCGGGGAAGAAGGCCCCGGCGAGGAGGATGTAGACCGGCAGCCGCGCCCCGCAGCTCATCAGCGGCACGGTGAGGATGGTCACCAGGCGGTCCTTGGGGTTTTCCAGGGTCCGGGCGGCCATAACCGCCGGGACGGTGCAGCCGAAGCCGATGACCATCGGGATGAAGCTCTTGCCGTGGAGCCCCAGCTTGTGCATGAAGCGGTCCATCACGAAGGCGCCCCGGGCCATGTAGCCCGAGTCCTCGAGGATGGAGATCATGATGAACAGCAGCAGGATGTTGGGGGTGAAGACCAGCACCCCGCCCACGCCGCCGATGACGCCTTCGACCACCAGGGAGCGCCAGATCCCCGGGGCCATCGCCGTGGAGACCTCGGCTCCGGCCCAGGCGAAGAAACGCTCGAGCAGCTCCATCAGCGGGGCGCCCAGGGTGAAGGTGACCTCGAAGGTCAGCCACATCAGGAAGAGGAAGATGGGCAGGCCCCAGATGCGGTGGGTCAGCACCCGGTCGATCTTCTCGGTGGTCCGGGCGCGGCCCTTGACGTTGCGGCGCAGTATCTCGCGGGCGGCCCCGGCGCCGAAGCCGTAGGCCGCCTCGGCGAAGTGGTCGCCGGGCTCCTCGCCCAGCAGCGAGGCCAACTCGCGGCGGCGTTGCCGGACCAGCTCGAAGAGGCCGCGTCCCGGGGCGCCGTACTCCTCGAGGCGGCCGGCGTACTCCTCGTCGCCCTCGAGCAGCTTGATCGCCTGCCAGCGGCGTGGACCGCCCAGATCGATGCCGGGATGCTCCTCGAGATAGGCTACGACCTCGCCCACCGCCCGCTCCAGGTCCTCTCCGTAGTGGACCCGGATGCGCTTGGCCGGGTACTGGCCCTCGGCGACTTCGTCGGCGACTTCGAGGACGGCGTCGAGAAGCTCCTCGACACCCCGGCCGCGCACCGCCACCAGGGGCACCACGGGACAGCCCAGCAGGTGAGCGAGTTGCTCGATGTCCAGCTCGTCGCCCTGGGTGCGCACCACGTCCATCATGTTGATAGCGACCACCAGAGGCAGCTCGAGCTCGAGCAGTTGGGTGGTCAGGAAGAGGTTGCGCTCCAGGTTCGAGCCATCGACGATGTTGATGATGACGTCGGGTTCCTCCGAGGCCAGGTAGTCCCGGGCGACGAGCTGATCCGGGGTCAGCGGTGAAAGCGAGTAGGTGCCGGGCAGGTCGACGATCTCCAGGCGGCGACCGGCGTGCTCCACCCCGCCGACCCGGCGCTCGACGGTGACGCCGGGCCAGTTGCCCACCTGCTGGCGGCCGCCGGTCAGCGCGTTGAACAGCGCCGTCTTGCCGCAGTTGGGGTTGCCGGCGATGGCCACGGTGATGGATCGCTCTTCGCTCATGCAGACCTCGACTCGTCCGGCTCAAGAAAGGCATCCCCGGTGAGGATGCTCGCCCGATCCGCGTTCCCCGCGGGGGTCGTCACGCCTTTTCGGCTCCGTCCGGTGTTCCGTCGCCGTTGTGCAGGCGCTTGACCATGATCCGGTGGGCCATGAAGCGGCTGAGTCCCACCCGGGTGTCGCCCACGGTGACGATCAGGGGCTGGAGCTCGACCAGCTCGGCCTCGGCGCCGACGACGACGCCGACTTCGTGCAGGCGGCGGCGGATGCGCGGCCCGCCCTTGACCAGCAGCACGCGGAAGCGTTCGCCCACCTCGAGGTCGTCGAGGTGCTCGGCGTCGACCAGGCTCACCCGCAGCCAGTCGCCCAGGGCCGCCTTGACGGCCTCGGTCAGGGACTCGCCCAGTCCGCCGACGGCGTCGTCGATCGTCGAGAGCAGTGCCGGGGGAAGCTTGATGTTGATCGACACCCTGCCGCCGTCGACGTCGATGTCGACGGCGTCGTCGATCTCGCCTCCCACCTCCTCGCGCAGGTCCCGCAGGAAACGTCGGCGGTGCTGGCGGTGTTGCCTCATCGGACCTTTCACGCTGCTGGTTCGCTCGCGGTTGACGCCGCGCCGTTCCCGATTCGCCGTTGCGCTCGGTAACGACTATGCCGCCTGTCAATAGCGGCGCGGGGGCAAGGCGGAGTTGATCCGCCCCCTGCGATGTTGTCTCATCTGTGTAAGTTTAGCCCTTTCGGCGGAAAGTGTCAATGGTCAGGGGGGTCTCAATAGGGCGCGGGGCTGGAGAATGATCGGTTTGGAGAGCTGGTCCTTTTCAATTTGAAACTGAAGATGTATAGTAGCCAACGTACCCTGAGACGCTTTCCACGGTTGATTGCACGGTTGCTTGTTCAGTTCCAGCGCAATTAATCCAAGAGGTCACACACGATCCCGGACCAGATAGTTTCAACTCTAAACACCGACCCACCTCGAATAACGCGGCTGATAGGTGGCGGTGTCGAAGAAAGATAAGTCAGCAGCCTGGCCTTCTGGGTGTTACTCGTTTTATATGCATGTTGTTAGACTACTTGGGATCGATATACCATCATCGAGGTCCATGTTGCCATGAAGTTCCTTTGAAGCGCTAAGAGGTCAGAACGGGCATTTCAGGAATGGGGCAACCCACTTGACCCGCCACATTCAGCTAAATGAATGTGCTAACCTGCTTGCCCGCTAACTGCTGATAATTGAACGATATTCAGTAACGCCCTGGTCCGTGACAGATAAGTGATCCCAGTTCCAATACACCTGCTCCAATAAGGGAGGAAGGATGAAACGCAACGCTTTGCTGGTTGTTATCCCGCTGATGATCGCTTTGACGGCCGCCTGCTCGACCTCGACGGAAAGCGGCGGAACGCGCTACACCTTCAGTTGGGCCTATGACATCGCGCTGGAGTATCTGGAGAACAACTGGGACGGCTGGGAGGAGACGTCGGCACTGATCGCCTACGCTTGCATGGATGCCGATGAGAACTGCGAGCTGGGGCGGCCCCTGAGCGACGCCTATTGGAGAATCACCTGCCAAAACAGCGCTTATGTCGTATTCCAAACCGATATCGATTCGAGCGGTGAGGTGTTCAGGACCAATGAATTCGAAGCTGGAGTCCCCCTCGATCCGGTGGAGGAGCAATCCGACGCCAAGCTGGCCGAGATGATGGCCTTCTGCTTGGACGAGGATAACGTCTTCTGGCGGGAGACGGAGCGCCGACCCGAGGAGTTTTCCTGGGACGCTTTCTGCACCGCCCAGGGCTACGATCAGGATGTCTTCGAGAACTACTACGTCGACCTGGAAACCGGGGAAGCCTTCGGGTACCTGGATATTGCCGTTTCCGGCAGCGGGGATGATTACGAGATTCTGGATTATTATTTCTACTAGGAAGCGTCGCGGCTTCCCTGGAGCGCTTG
>WJMB01000368.1 GCA_014728185.1 Candidatus Coatesiibacteriota bacterium | reverse complement strand
GTTCGAGGTCGGTAAGATCCGCCGGGTCGAGCCTGGAAGCCCGCTTGACCGGGGCTTCCAGAACCTCGGCGACGGCCCGGGCGACGCGCTCGGTGTTGCCGAAGATCGAATCGTAGACGACCAGGCGCTTAGCCATCGGAGTCGGTCGGCTCTTGTTTGCCATCGTCCTTACCGTCGGCGTTCGCGCCCTTGTCCTTCCGCTCGTCCTTTTCGCTCTCGTCCTTTTCGCTCAGGAAGCGCGGCAGGAACTCCTCGAGGTACTCGGGCCGGATGCGCTTGAGCTCTCCCTTGGGCAGCTCGGCCATCAGGCGCCAACCCAGGTCCAGGGTCTCGATAACGTCGCGGTCCTCGTTCTCGCCCTGGGAGATATAGCGTTTCTCGAACTGCTCGGCGAAGCGGAAGAAGGTCATGTCCAGCTCGGAAAGGGCGGCCTCGCCGAGGATCACGGCCAGCTCCTGGGCGTCCTTGCCCCGGGCGTAGGCGGCGAAGAGCTGGTTGAAGACATCGGAGTGGTCCTTGCGGGTCCGGCCTTCGCCGATGCCCTTGTCCTTCAGGCGCGACAGCGACTGCATGACGTCCACGGGAGGATAGACGCCCTTCTTGTGCAGGGAGCGGGAGAGGATGATCTGACCCTCGGTGATGTAGCCGGTCAGGTCGGCGATGGGATGGGTCTTGTCGTCCTCGGGCATGGTGAGGATGGGGATCTGGGTGATCGAGCCCTCGCGACCCTTGATGCGTCCGGCGCGCTCGTAGATGGTGGCCAGGTCGGTGTAGAGGTAGCCGGGGTAGCCGCGGCGGCCGGGGATCTCCTTGCGGGCCGCCGAGATCTCGCGCAGCGCCTCGCAGTAGTTGGTCATGTCGGTGAGGATGACCAGCACGTGGGTCCCGGTCTCGTAGGCCAGGTACTCGGCGGCGGTCAGCGCCATGCGCGGCGTCGAGATGCGCTCGATGGCCGGGTCGTCGGCCAGGTTGACGAAGAGCACGGCGCGGTCGATGGCTCCGGTGCGGCGGAAGTCGTCGATGAAATACTGGGCTTCCTCGAAGGTGATGCCCATGGCGGCGAAAACCACGTTGAAGCTCTCGCCGCTGCCGCGGACGTTGGCCTGACGGGCGATCTGGGCCGCCATCTGCTGGTGGGGCAGTCCCGAGCCCGAGAAGACGGGCAGCTTCTGCCCGCGGACCAGGGTGTTGAGCCCGTCGATGGAGCTGATACCCGTCTGGATGAACTCGTTGGGGTAGTCCCGGGCGTAGGGGTTGATCGGCGAGCCGTTGATGTCGCGCCGCTCCTCGGGGATGATCTCCGGGCCGTCGTCGATGGGCCGTCCCTGGC
This sequence comes from Candidatus Coatesiibacteriota bacterium, assembly GCA_014728185.1. Classification (GTDB taxonomy): domain Bacteria; phylum RBG-13-66-14; class RBG-13-66-14; order RBG-13-66-14; family RBG-13-66-14; genus WJMB01. Next base: position 3,249 of record WJMB01000368.1, on the reverse strand, counting down.
CGTCGAAGACCCGTCCCAGGATGTCCGGGGCCACGGCCAGCTCGACGCCGCGACCCAGGAAGCGCACCCGGGAGTTGGGCACGTCGATGCCGGTGGCGCCCTCGAAGAGCTGGAGCAGGGCCTTGTCCTGATGCACCTCGAGCACCTTGCCGCGGCGGGTCTCGCCCGAGGGCAGCTCGATCTCGGCCAGCTCCTCGTACTTGACCCCCTCGACATCCTCGATGAGCATCAACGGACCGGCGATCTCGCTGGTCGAGAGGTACTCCTTGAGCGGTTGAACCGTGGTCGGGCGGCTTTCATCCATCGTGTCTACCCTCGTTGGTGTCTGTCTGCCCGCCGTTTGATGACGGCATCTCCGGCGGCGTCTGATACGGTTAATGTTGGAACGGTTTAGCCGGGGTTACTGGGCGGCGACGCCGCTTTCCACAATACCGACCTTTTCCGATACCGACCGGGAAAGGAGCGGGTCCCGACAAGTTAAATCTCCGTCGTCAACTCAGCGAAGCGCGGGTGGTCGTGCAGCTTGGTCAGGTCATCGTCCTCGAGGGCCCGGGCGATGAGTTCGGGACGCAGCTCGAGGGCTCGCTCGAGGGCGGTCAGGGCCTCATCGAAGCGCTCCAGGACGCTCAACACGCAGGCCAGGTTGTAGGGCGCCTGGTGGAAGGCCGGGTTGAGCTCCCAACTGCGCTGGTAGCGCTCGGCGGCTTCCTCCAGACAATCCTGCTCCCAGAGGGCGTTGCCCAGGTTGAATTGGGCCGTCTCCAGATCGGGATCGAGCTCCACGGCCCGCCGGGCGGCCTCCCCGGCGCCGCCGAAGTCACCGGCGGCGTAGAGCGCTGCGCTCAGATTGGCGTGGAAGGCGGCTGCCCTGGGTTTCAACTCGACGGCCCGCTCCAAGGCCGCCTGGGCGGCGTCGAGGTCCGCCAGCTCGGTCAGCAGCGAACCCAGGTTGTTCCAGGCGCGGGCCATCTCAGGATTGTACTCGACCGCCCGGCGGAAACCGGCCACGGCCTCCAGGATCGCGGTTCGCACACCGGTGAGGTAAAAGGCGTACCAGTACCAGTCCCGGGCCAGGCGGCGGCGCTGGGCCTTCGGAAGACCAACCAGGGCCTCGCCGGCCCCCGGCGGCGGCGACATCCCCTGAACGGCGAAATGGGTCAGCAGTCCCGTCCGGGCAGGTTCGTCTGCGGTGTCTTCTGTGTCCTCGGCGCTATCGCCGCCCAGCGGATCGAAGCGGCCGCGGTGCTCGACGTCGTAGAAGCGCCCCTCGGTTAGGGAGAGAACGGTTTCGCTGGCCAGCACCTCGCCGGGCTCGGCACGGGTGTTGAGAACGTGAGCCGTATTCAGCGCCCGGGAGAGGTTGAGCTCGCTGGCGAACTCCTCGAAGTCCTCGTGATGAATCAGGCCGAAGTGCACCGCGCCGCGCATCCGCAGAACCCGCCGGGAGTCGGCTTCGGGCAGCCCGCCCAGGCAGGGCAGGATGGAATCGCGGCGGTAGGCCGCCCAGCGCGCCGTCAGGCAGAGAGCGAAGATCAGCGCCTCGTCGGCCTCGTTGAAGAAGAACAGGTTGCCGTCGCCCAGGTTGGTCGGTTTGTGGGGCAGGCCCCGCTCCGCGCTGACCCGTCGGGCCGTCTCCAGGGCGATGCGGCTGTGGGCCCGCAGAAACTCGGCGTAGACGTAGTCCGGCAGGCTGCCGGCGGCCAGCTTGGAGGCCGTCAGGTCGGTGAAGACGACGGGCAGGTACGAGCGGTCGGGGGTCATCTTGCGGTCCGCCTAGCCGTCATCGGTTTCACCGCCGTCGCCGTCGGTATCCCCCTCGCCTTCGGCGTCTTCCCCGTCTTCCTCCTCGGCGGCGGGCTCGTTGACCATGCTCCAGAACTCTTCCTCGCTGAGCGATTCGAAGCTGACCTCGCCACTGGAGATCATTCCCTGGGGAATAGTCACGCCCGGTGGCGGCTCCTCGCCCAACCAGAGGCGGTTCTCGGGCAGGGGGATCACCCGGCGACTGATCCGCTCGGTGTCGACATACCAGCGGTGATCGGTCTCCCAGCGCACCAGGCCCACGGTGTCCTCGACCTGGTAGACCACCGTTCCCGAGGCGGGATCGCTCCAGGTCAACAGCAGGCCGATCTCGCGGCCGAAGAGCCGCTGGCCGACATTGGCCAGATAGCGCTCGCCCCAGTCCAGAGCCTCGACGGTGAGATGGTTGACGACATTCCATCCGGGGGCTTCCAGATAGAAGCGCTGGACGACGGCCTTGGCGCGCTCGGTGATCCGCGAGCCCTCTTCGACGTCCTGGGGGTAGGGAGCGTAGAAGCTCTCGGCGTCGGTGATCGAGACGTCGCCGGTGTAGCGTCCCTGGATCGTCAGGGCGTAGTTGGTGATTCCACCGCCGTGCAGGTTCTCGATGAAGCGCTCCAGGTTGATCAGCTCCGGGATACCCACCAGTTGCTGGAAGGTCGCCGTCTCCTCGTCCACGTTCTCTTCGGGCGTCCAGTCCCGGCGATCCTCCGGTGCGGTGATGACCGTGTCGATGATCCAGTCCTGTGGGTCGGGACGCCGCGGCGCCGTACTGGCATGGGGGTAGCGTACAAACACCGCGCCGGAGACCTCGGTGGCCGATACCCGTACCACCTGCAGGGCCAGATAGTCTTCCTTGAGCTCGAAGCTGTCCTGGCGCAGCTCCTCGAGGGTGACCGTTTGCTCGACACCGTTGAGCCGCAGCAACAGTGAAGCCGCCTCCTCCCCCTGACCGGGCGGCTGGTAGACCACCAGCGCCTCCTCGACGGTGAGCTTGCGCACGCTGCAATCGGGCAGCACGGCGTGGCTGACCAGACCCTCCTCGTGCAGCAACAGGGGCCGTTCGTCGTCGAGGGGGGCCAGGAAACTTACCAGAGGGTCGTCGGCCGGGCAGATCCCCGCGCGATCGTGGTAGGTGGTCACCTCGGCGCAGGGCGTCATCTGGGCGAAGTCGTCCTCATCGCTGGAACAGGCAGGGCCGAGAACGACGACCAGAGCGACGAGGAAAAGGGGCTTGAGCTGGATTAGTTTCATGGGCGGCTGTGGGGCCGGGCTGTACCCGTCGAAGAAGTGAATATGTCCAGAGTCGACTGCGCCGGTATCAAGATGGGTCTGGCAACTGCAAGGGGATACCTTCATGCGGGACCTCGGCGAAGGCGCTGCGCCGCGCCGAAACCCCTCGGACGTCCGGCGGGGAGGCGTTGGCACGTTTCTTGCAGCAGAGCGGGG
>WJMB01000367.1 GCA_014728185.1 Candidatus Coatesiibacteriota bacterium | reverse complement strand
GGCCGTCGCCCTCGGGCAGCGAGAGCGTCCCGGCCAGTACCGGGCCATGGTCAGTCTCGATGGAGACCTCTTCTGTCGGGTAGTCGAGCTCCGGCGGAACGTAGGGGCTCATCTCGAAGACGCCCACCGCGCCGCTCTGGTTGAACTCGCCGGTGATGACGCCGTCCTCGAGCTCGCCTTCGTAGAAGGCCGGGGCGCCCGGGACCTCGAGGGTGAAGCTCAGCGTAGGCTCGTCCCAGACCACGTCGCTGAGCGGCATGTCGTAGGCGCCCTGCATGGGGATGTTCATCAGGCCCGTAAGCACGCCGTCGACGACGCTAAGCTCGACCTCGAAACCGATGACCTGGCCGATGACCGTGACCTGGCCGGTCCACTCGCCGGCGACATCGGCGGGGTCGCCCTCGGCCTGGGCGCAGGCGCCCAGGGTGATGATCAGCAGCAGGAGCGCCGGGCCTGTCAACCGTTCGCGCATGGTTCCTCCTGGGGTGGTGCGACGGGGGTATATTTTAGCGCCCGGCCGGGGTTGAGTAAAGGATAACCCGCCGATCGGCGGGTTGGTGTGTTCATGAGTTTGGATTGTATCTGTAGGGGCCGATCTTCAGGTCGGCCCGTTTAGGCGAACGGCGGGGACAGAGTCCCCGCCCTACAACACAGACGAAATGCCACGGCGGGGGACAGAGCCCCCGCCCTACAACACAGACGAAATGCCACGGCGGGGGACGGGGAACCAATTCCACGCCCCCGCCCTACGTGGGTTGAATCCTCTGCGGGCCGCCGCGGATTGCCGTTGAAATGGACTACGGGAGGGCCGTTCGGTCCTCTCGTACATTGTTGTTTGTTCACTCCTAAAGATTATTGGCAAGTCATCACAAGTAGAACGGGATAAATTGTATAACTTGGACACCCAACGCCGTCCAACAAATAATTTGCATCCCTACTCCTCCACTCCCAGCCCTGCTTCATCGGCCAGGGTCTTGATCCTGTCTCTCAGCATGGCGGCCTTTTCGAACTCCAGGTTCTCGGCGGCTGCCAGCATCTCCTGTTCAAGCTGACGGATCTGCTCGACGGCGTCCAGTCCGGCCACGGCCTCGACGGTGACCTCGGTGTCCTTCTCGGGCTTGGTCTTCTTGGGGCCTGAGGAGAGCCGGGCGGTTTCGAGGCTCTTGACGATGGTTTGGGGCACGATGCCGTGCTCTTTATTATAGCGCAATTGAATTGTCCGTCGTCGTTCGGTTTCGGCGATGGCCTCGCGCATGGCGCGGCCGGGTTTGGCGTCGCGGGAGTACATGATGACCTTGCCCTCGACGTTGCGGGCGCACCTGCCGATCGTTTGTATCAAGCTCCTTGTATTTCTAAGGAAGCCTTCCTTGTCGGCGTCGAGGATGGCGACCAGGGAGACCTCGGGCAGGTCGAGGCCCTCGCGCAGCAGGTTGATGCCGACGAGGACGTCGAACTCGCCCAGGCGCAGGCCGCGAATGATCTCGACACGCTCGAGGGTGTCGATCTCGGAGTGCAGGTAGCGGGCCTCGATGCCGGCGTCGGAGAGGTAGTCGGCCAGGTCTTCGGCCATGCGCTTGGTCAGGCAGGTGACCAGGGTGCGGTGGCCCATCTCGATGCGCTCTTTGATCTGGGCGATGAGGTCGTCGACCTGGCCGTCGGCGTCGCGGACCTCGATAATCGGATCGACCAGTCCGGTGGGCCGGATGATCTGCTCGACGATGCTCCCGGTCTCGGCGGCTTGCTCGACCTCGTAGGGCCCGGGGGTGGCCGAGGTGTAGACGACCTGGTTGATCATCTTCTCGAACTCGTGAAATTTTAACGGGCGGTTATCGAGGGCGGAGGGCAAGCGGAATCCGTGGTCGACGAGGGTGCTCTTGCGCGAGTAGTCGCCGTTGAACATCCCGTTGAGCTGGGGAATGGCGACGTGGCTCTCGTCGATGATCAGCAGGTAGTCCTGGGGGAAGAAATCGATGAGGACGTCGGGGCGGCTGCCGGGCTCGCGGCCCGTCAGGTGGCGCGAGTAGTTTTCGATGCCGTTGCAGTAGCCGACCTCGCGCAGCATGTCGAGGTCGTAGCGGGTGCGCGATTCGAGGCGCTGGGCCTCGACCAGCTTGCCGGCGGCGTTGAGCTCGACCAGGCGCTCCTCGAGTTCGGCCTCGATGCTGCGGATGGCCTTCTCGATGCGGAACTCCTGGCTGACGAAGTGGCGCGCGGGGAAGATGGTGATCTGGGCCATCTCGTTCTCGGCCTTGCCGGTGAGGGGGTCGCAGACGGAGAGGCGCTCGATCTCGTCGCCGAAGAACTCGACGCGGTAGGACTTGTCGCCGTAGGCGGGGTAAACGTCGACGACGTCGCCCTGAACGCGGATGTGACCCCGGGAGAGGTCGAGGTCGTTGCGGACGTACTGGATGTCGATGAGCAGTTCGAGCAGCTCGTTGCGCTCCATCTGGTCGCCGCGGACCAGCTTGACGCTCATCGCCTCGTAGTCCTCGGGGGTGCCGATGCCGTAGATGCAACTGACGCTGGCGACGATGAGCACGTCGCGGCGGCTGATCAGCGAAGCGGTGGCGGCGAGGCGCAGCTTGTCGATCTCCTCGTTGATCGAGGAGTCCTTCTCGATGTAGGTGTCGCTGACGGGAAGGTAGGCCTCGGGCTGGTAGTAGTCGTAGTAGCTGACGAAGTACTCGACGGCGTTGTAGGGGAACAGGCCCTTGAACTCGCTGTAGAGCTGGGCGGCCAGTGTCTTATTGGGGCTGATGACCAGGGTGGGCCGGTTGAGTCGGGCGACGACGTTGGCCATGGTGAAGGTCTTGCCCGAGCCGGTGACGCCGAGCAAGATGTTGTGTCGGCCGCCGCCGTCGAGGGAGGCGGCGAGTTCGTCGATGGCCTTGGGCTGATCGCCCCGGGGGGCGTATTCGCTGACGAGCTGGAAGCTTTCCACGGCTGGGCTCTCCGGGGGCTGGGGGGAGCGGAGTGTTCGGTATGGATTCGCGGACAAGCTAGCAACGGCGGCGGGGAAAGTCAAGGCCGAGCGGTCCTCGGCGCCGGAAAACCAGGACGGTGGGTGAAAAAGTGCTTGACAGCACAAACACTAGGAACTATCTTACAGGTGCCTAAGATAAGTTGTTATATAACAATGCATTACATAGTTACACCCCCGCCACCGCCCATGTGGATAACTATGTTGACCATTGTCACCACACGGCTTCGTTTCACTTTAACAGCGCAGGCCAACGGGATCGCGACGGTATCCGATACATCGTCGACGCTCCGGCGCAAACCCGCCCACCTTGATTGAAAGTGCGTACTCAACACCAAGTGATGAACTCTGCCCCCGTTGCGGCCATGGGCGGCTCTACCGTATCCGTCGCGGGAACCTCCGCTGCGCCCGTTGCCGCTATGAGTGGGACCCCCGGACCCTGCCGTTGCGTCTCAGCGATGAGCAGTGGCGGATGGTCGTCGACGGCTTCGCCGGCGGCTGCCGGGCGAACGGCTTGGCCCGGATCAGCGGGATCAGCCGCCGCCGGGTCTACCGGGCTTTCAACCTGCTGCGGCGGCTCATCGAACGGACCCTGAGCGCCGAGGCCGGCTTCCCCTTCAACGACCGGCGGATCCTGCGCCGTTTGCGGCGGGGTGTCGAGAGAAACGGCGACGGACAGGCCCCCCTGCTGATCATGCTGGCCTGCAACCGACCAACAAGCGACAACGACGACCGGCCCTGTTGGTCCCTGCTGGCCGCCGGGGATGGGTCAAGGTTGGATGCCGTCGAGGTCGAGGAAACCGCCCCCTTGAAAAGCCTGTTCAACCTGCTGCGCCACAGCTACGACTGCCTGGCCCTGGCCGCCAAGCGGCCAGACCGCCCCGCCGCCGATGACGACCTGAGGCTACGACCCTCGCAACCCTGTCCGCCCGATGGCTTGGCACGCTGCCCCCTGGTGCGTCTCTGGCTGCGCATCCTCGAAGGAGTCTTCCGTCGCGGTGGGGTGCGCGATGAGCGCCTGCACCTCTACCTGGCCGAGCAGACCTGGCAGTTCAATCAGCGCCGCCGCAGCGTACTGGAGCGATCGAGGATGCTGCGCGAACTGCTTAACGCCTGGCGTTACGTGCTGCGTTGACCCCGTCGACCCGTATCTTCGACGCCGCAGGGTATTACATCGGCCCGGTTTTCAATCGCCGGGGAGCGTTTGATTATCTGCGGGCGCTTCCATCGGCCGCTGATAGCATTTCTCAGCGTACCGGCGTAAAGCGACGGCGTGAAATGCAGCGGGGCATCTTACGTATGGCATATTACGTATGGTATTAAGGAACGTGATCGGACCAAAACAGGGCCGATATGGAAAGGCACACAGGGCAGGCATTCGCTGATTGGGTGCGTCCGTTTTGCTCCCTATACAATAATGCGCAGTCTTGTTGCTTGATAATGGTGCAGTTATGAGTCGAGTGGCAACCGGGTGGTCGTTATTGACAGGCTACGATACGTGGCAGGTTTTCCATCAAGCAGGCCCCTTGTCGCCGCCACTTTTTTCTGCTGATAACTGACAGGCACATCTGCTATTACACGTGTATTATCAGCGGAATACAATCATAACCCGGTCTTAACAGGTCATACGATCCCTTTTGCAGTTATCAGCAGTTTTAGATAATGGTTTCGTTTGTGGCAATGATCCCATAGTTTTGACTGACTGTTAAACAGTCTCATAGCCCAACCCCGTAACGCCCGGCTGAGCAGCGCAACGGCTCAGGATGAATGCAGCCGCCGATCCGCCACTCACAACGCCGCATCCGGTCAGCCGTCTCAGGTACGGAACACTCCAAGATCAACCGACTAGCACGACCGACCCGTCGTCGGATCGACCCCTTTTCCAGCCTTGCGTCATTTACAACCAAGCAGTTTTGTACTTGAACGGACTGTGCACCTGTTCAATCGCCTGGTTAATCGCAAGCACATCAGCCCAGGCCACCCTCCGACTTCAGCCATGGCCGGCCTGATCCCCGAATCATCTCCAGCTATATTCCACCAAGACAATTGAGAACCTTCCAGTTAGAGGTCGCCATCAATGGAAACCCTGGGAGAACTGATCGACCGCTTCAACAGCCTCGGTGAGCCCCGTCTGAGCTTCCGCCTGCTCGAACTGCCCTGGCATCCCATGCTGCAATGGGACGACTTCGACATCATCCTCGAAATCAACATCCGCGACGGTAAAGAGCGACGTCCCCTGGCCGGTCTGGCCTTCCTCACCCGGCGACGGCCCAAACCCAGGGACCTGCAACTGCTCAAGGAAGACCTGCTGAACTGGCGCCGCCGCCTCTGCCCCCTCTTCGGCGGAAACCGAGACACGAACGGCGACACCGAGCGGATCTACCAGCGCTACATCTGCGACCACACCAACGTCAAGCGTCTGCTCGAGGGCGAGCTGCCCGAGATAGGACTCCTCGTCGACCTGCTCAGTCACTGCATCGAGGAGGATATCCACGACGGGCGGCGAGCCTGAGGAACGCTTTACGCAAAATCGACGTCGCCGGGCGCGACCCTTGCCGCATCTCCTCAGGTAAAGGTCTCGCCCGGCTTTGGCACGTTTCTTGCAGCAGGGCGGGGCGGCCCGTCGCCGGGACGGCGGCGGACTCCGCAAGAAACGTGCCAAAGCCGCTCCGTGGGTGCACCGGAGGGCCTCGGCGTGCTGAGTGGGCGGCAAGGGTCGCGCCCGGCTCACACTCGATGAACCCGGCTGCGCCTTGACAGTTTCCGCCGACGGCTTTAGAATCCCTCTTGGATTGCTAAGGCTTTGTTATTTAGAGTCTTTTCCGTTTCTCCTCCGACGGGGGGACGGTTCGATGGGTGGTCGCCGTGGGCGAACATGGCTCTCAGAGCGACGCGGTACGATCGCGGCTGTGGCTGAAGCGGACGCTCCTGGGGCTGGCGGGACTGGGTGTGCTGGCCCTGGGCCTGCTGGCCGGGCCGGCGCCTCTCGAGGCTCCCGGCGTCTTCGGCCTGCGCCTGGGGCGCACTCTGCTGGGCCTGCTCAGCGGCGCGGCCCTGGGACTGGCCGGAGCCTCGATGCAGGGCCTGACCCGCAACCCTCTGGCCGATCCTTTCCTGACCGGAGTCAGCGCCGGGTCCGGGGTCGGTTTGGCCCTGGCGGTGCTCCTCGGCGTGGGCTCGGCGAGCATCCCCGGCCTGCTCGGTCGTCAGGCGGCGGCCTTCGCGGGAGGCGCCGGAGCCGGGCTGCTGGTCTGGGGTCTGGCCGGACGCCGTCGCTCCGGCGCCGGGCTGATCGTCGCCGGAGTGGTTGTCAACGCCGCCCTTTCCGGAGTGATCCTGTTGATTCTTGCCTGGCTCCCCCTCTGGAGCCAGGGCGCGGTGCTGGGCTGGTTGATGGGCGACCTGGCCCGCCCCCACGCCGAGGCCGTCCCGCTGGTCATCGGCGCCGGGCTGCTCGTTCTCGCCCTTATCCGCCTGTTGACCCTGGATCGCGAGCTCGACGCCCTGGGTCTGGGGGAGGAGCGGGCCCATTCATTGGGCGTCGATGCCCGGTCCGTCCGCCGCAATGTCTTACTGGCGGCGGCCCTGGCAACCGCCGTGGCCGTCTCCCTGGCCGGGATCATCCCCTTCGTCGGCCTGATCGCCCCCCACCTGGCCCGGAACGCCGGGGTGAGGCTGCACCGGAGTCTGCTGCCGATGAGCGCCCTGCTAGGCGCCGCGCTGACGATGGCGGCGGACAACCTGGTCAGGCTGGCGGCGAGCTACCTGGGCCTGCCCGGCGTGCCCGTGGGAGCGGCCCTGGCCGTGGTCGGCGGCGCCTATTTCTTCGTCGTCTTTCGGCGGCGGCGTCGCGGCGAGCTGCTCTGATTTTGGGGATCGTATACCTCGTCCGGACCGGATCGTGATCGCAACCTGCTGATAGTACGAACGATGATACTCAAATAGCTTTCACAGAGCGGGTAGTCAATAACCGTCGGCTGTTCAAGGCGCGATTTGTTGTATATTAAGCGCCATAGTCAAAATTTTGACCAAATCAGCCTGACTTGGCCATATCACGTTCCATGACGCCATGATTTTTTTCCTTCACGTCGCGACCCGGCGGCTGTACAATGTTACAAAGAATCAAGCAGTCTCCGATACGATATAGCGGGACGTTATAACAAAACAAGCCCGGGAGTAGCCATGGCGCAGACAGCGCAGACAGCCAAACCCAGCCTCGCCGAAGCCATTGAAAACGTTCTGGCCCAGGCCGCCGAGGGTGCCGGATTCGACGAACTGCTGCTGATCGGCGAAGAGGGCCTGGTCATTGCCGCCACCGGCGGCACCGAGTACACCGACCTGCTCAACCTGGTTTCGATCCAGCTCCAGCCGCCCATCATCGAGCTGCGCCGCGACTCCTGGGGTGTGGACCTCGACGAGGTTGTCACCACCACCCAAGACAAACGCCGCTTCTGTTTCCGCTTCTTCCAGGCCGCCGGCGTCGATTACGTTATCGCGGCCCTGTTCCCCAAGAAGAAGGCCTACCGTCGAGCCACCAACCGGGCCATCCGCCGGCTACAGAAGCTGCTTAGTTAGCCTTCGCGACAACGAGTCCGGCAGCAGTCCCGTCCCCACCACCATCTCCGGGGTCGGGGCTGTCTTTTTCTCCGCTTTATGCTAGGTTTATCGCCGCCGCGCCGCACTGTACAACGCGAGGACGACGATGTCCCAATTCGAAGAGCACAGCCTGGAACTGATCGATCTGCCCCTGGTGCTGGGGCGGCTGGCCGGGATGACCCAAACCGCCGCCGGCGCCGGGGCCGCCCGCGCACTGAGCCCGCTGGATTCCCCCCGGGAAGCCCGGCGGCGCATGGACCTTGTCGTCGAGATTCAGCGGCGCCTGGAGCTCGGTGAGCCCCTGCCGCTGAGCGCTCTCGAAGATCTAACCCCACTGCTCAAACGCCTCGCCTCTCCGCTGAGCAGCCTGCCGCGCACCGAGCTCTGGCAGCTCTACTACCTCACGGTCATCGTCGCCGGCCTGCGCGGCCTGGAGCTGGAGGATGAACTCTACCCAGGCCTTCGCGCCTTCCTCGACGGGCTCAAGGACCTCGACGATCTGCGGGAACGCTTCGAGGCAGTCTTCACCCCCCAGGGTGAGATACGGGACGACGCCTCGCCGGAGCTGCGCCGCCTGCTGCGCGAGCGTGAGAGCCTGGACGAGCGCCTGCGCGGTCGTCTCGAACGCCTGCTAGGCCGGGCCTCCGAGGACGGCGCGGTACGGGAGCGCCTGATAACCCGACGCGACGGCCGCTTCGTCCTGCCCGTGCTGCGCGACTTCCGCGGCTCCGTGCCTGGAATCGTCCACGGTCAGAGCAAGTCGGGCACCACCCTCTATATCGAACCCCTGGACCTCGTCGAGGGCAACAACGAGCTGGCCTCGCTGGGCTACGCCGTCGAGGCCGAGATCGCCCGCATCCTCGCCGAGCTCTCCACCGAAGCCGCCCGGCGTCGCGAGGCCCTGTCTCACGACTACCGCCTCGTCGGCGAGCTTGACCTGCTCCAGGCCTGCGCCCGTCTGTCCCGCCGCCTCGAGGCCCGACCCGTCGAGCTGACCGCCGACGGCGCCACGGTCCTGCGCTCCGCCCGCCACCCCGTCCTGCTGCTCAATCGCGGGGACCGCGCCAGCGTCGTGCCCATCGATATCGAACTCGGCGGCGGCTACCAGGTGCTGCTGATCACCGGCCCCAACGCCGGCGGCAAGACCGTGGCCCTGAAGACCCTGGGGCTGCTGACCGTGCTGGCCCAGTGCGGCCTGCCCCTGCCCGTCGACGACGGCTCCCGGATCTCCTGGCGCGGCGCCCTGTTGGCCGATATCGGCGACGAACAGTCCGTGGCCGGAGACCTGTCCACCTTCAGCTACCATGTGCGCCGGCTGGGAGAGATCCTGGACGCCGTCGATGAAGCCGGAGAGGGCGCCCTGGTCCTGCTCGACGAGATCGGCACCGGCACCGATCCCGACCAGGGAGCCGCCCTGGCCATGGCCACCCTGGAGCGCCTGCGTTCCGCCGGCGCCTGGGTGCTGGCCACCAGCCACTACGACTCCCTCAAGGGCTTCGTCTACGGCGCCGAGGGTATGGAGAACGCCGCCGTGGACTTCGACCCGCGAACCCTGGAACCGCTCTACCGCCTGACCACGGGCACCCCGGGGGCCTCGAACACCCTGGCGATGGCCCGCAACCTGGGCCTGGACGCCGGGCTCGTCGAGAAGGCCCACGAGTTCCTCGACGACGAGTACCTGCGCCTGGACCGCCTGGTCGATGAGCTCGAGGAGGAACGCCGCCGCCGCCGCGAAGCCGAGCACGCCCGCCGTGAGAGCATCGAGGAGCTGATCCGGGTGCGCCGCGAGACCGCCGACCGGGTGGCCGAGATCGAAGCCGGCAAGACCGAGGAGCTGCTGCGCATCAAGCGCGAGTTGCAAAACGAACTCGAACTGGCCGAGGCCGAGACCGCCGCCGCCGCCGAGCGCCTGCGCAAGACCGAACGAACGCCCACCGACGCCGGGCTCTCCGCCGCCCGCAACCGCCTCAAACGCCAGCGCGAGGAGCTGCGCAATCTCGAGAAGCCGCCTCCCCGACCCGAGAAACCCGTCGGGCAACCCGACAGAGAGATGAGAGTCGGCGACCGCGTCCGCCTGGAAGGGGCCAAGAACGCCGCCGATTTACTCGAACTCCACACCGATGAGGCCGTCATCGCCCTGGGCGCCGTGAAGATGACCGTCCCACGCGACAAACTGACCCCGGTGGCCGAACGAGGCACACAACCCGACGCCTCCCTGGATAACCTCAGCCTGGCCGATCGCCACGTCGGTCCGGAACTCATGCTGCGCGGCATGCGCGTCGAGGAAGCCCTCGAGAAGCTGGACAAGTACCTGGACGACGCCGCTCTGAGCGGCCACACCACCGTACGCATCGTGCATGGCAAGGGAACCGGCGCCCTGCGCTTCGCCGTGCTCGAATACCTCGAGGGGCACCGCCACGTCGAGGCCCTCACAACCCCGGAACACCGCTTCGGCGGCACCGGCGTTACCGAGGTGACCCTGTGCTGAGTCCACCACCACCGGCCCCGGCAAAGCCCGCTCCGGCGCGAAGCAAGCCCTCATCACTCCGGCGGGGAGGCTTTGGCACATTTCTTGCAGCAGGGCGGGCGACGGCCTGGTCGGGAGCCGCGTCGCACTCCGCAAGAAATGTGCCAAAGCCGGGCGAGGGCGCGGGCGTCGATCGGGCTGGGGGCTTTGCCGGGGCTGTCTGTGGTGCGGATTCCGGTTTCCGTTGTCGACGGCGAGCCATGTCCGGGCTGGGTGCGCGAGCCATCTCGCCCAACGAACCCAATACAGCCGCTGTATAACGCGGCTGTCAACGAAGCGCTGCGATGTGTGGTCTGGTTGAAGCAGGACCGCTTTCGGTGTCCATTCTTGTAATTGAGTCGTCCCGCAAACATCGATCCGCCTGAACTCGGTCCTGAACAGTGTCGTTGTGTCATCAGGCTTTTTATAAGAAAGCTTCGCTGTTTACAGGTTGGCTTTGATTTGCACTGCGCCGTCAGGAGGGTGCGAAAGAAAACGACACCGCTGGGCGGTGTCGTTTTTCAAGAGTCATTGTTTATCAGGCCGTGCGCTTGCCCACCAACCGTGAGAGATGGCCCTCGACCAGGAAGCTGATCGGGTGCTCGAGGTAGTGGATCGGCTCCATGTAGCAGCTCATGTAGCAAAGG
>WJMB01000366.1 GCA_014728185.1 Candidatus Coatesiibacteriota bacterium | reverse complement strand
GATTGGCTGATTAGTTGCGTTCGGCTTGAATCCCGATACTATCATAATCAGTATTGTTACTTGATATTGGGGCAGTTATGAGTCGGGCGGCAAACGGGTGACCTTTGGCTGCAAGCCAATAGGCAGGGTGGGTTATCCGCCGAGTACAGCCCCTGCAGCCACCACTTTTTTGACTGCCTACAAGTGACAGGCGGATATGCTGCAAAACCTGTATTATCAGCGAAATAATTTCACAATCCGGTCCGAACAGGGTATACGATCCCATAGCTAATAGGTTGTTATCATTTACTTTGTAGCTGCGCAAGCTGTCACTGCCCGTGCGTGCCTGACGGCGGAAAAGCAGGCTTTCCCGAAGCGGGCGCTTCTAACAGAATGCTGAGAGGACGCTTTAGAGGCTGGAAGTCTCGACTCCTGATTTGCAACCTGGTCTTACCAGTCATATGGATGCTATCTGCTTTAAACTAGTGACCTTATCAGAGATGAAGACCTTTTTGGTTTGTCGGTCTGGAACAATTCGTGAGACAGTTGTCAGCACTACCTTTCTAAATACCGCTGCTTTTTAGTTTCGACGTAGGTTCAGTTTCAAGTGATAATCCCTTTCCAGTTTACTCAGCCCGTATGCTCCGATGAACCGAATTGAATGCTGATGACACAGGGCATCATGGAGCTTGCTCGGACCAAATCAGGGCTGATTAAGAAAGCTTCACGAGCAAGTATTGGCTGAGTAGTTGCGCTCAGCTTGAATCCTGATACTACCATGCTCAGTCTTATTGCCTGATAATGCGGCAGTTATGAATCAAGTAGCAATCTGGTGGCCGGTAGTTGCACGCTACTAGGCAGGATAGGTTGTCTTCCAAGCAGGCACCTTGCAGCCGCCACTTTTGACTGACAAGTGACGGCAACATCTGCTTCTACACGTGTATTATCAGCGGGTTACATTGATAAACCGATCCTAACAGGGTATATGATCCCTAACATAGATACGAAGGTCGATTGAGCAAGACGCCGTAACGCCGAGGGTGGTTAAGATGAAGGCGCATCAACTTGACAGATCAATGCGATGATGCTAATATCGTAACACTGTCTCCATTCGTAACTAACAACTTATCTTAAAACGGTGGATGTCAAGGAGGACCCTTGCGCGCAACCCTGATGACCCTGTTCATCGTCAGCCTGGCCCTGGCGGGTTCCGGCGGTCCCGACGGCGGCGGCTACTACTGGTACGACCAGGAGGAAAACGCCGACTTCTACAACGACAACTGGGACGATATCTCTTCCTCCGGCACGCTGATCTCCTCGGGCTGGTTCGACGACGACTTTGGCTTGGCCGGCAGCATCAGTTGGGATTTCAACTACTACGGCACCACCTACTCCGACATCTACGTCAGTGAGAACGGCGCCGTGGTCTTCGAAAACACCAACCCCTGGTACTTCGGCGATTACGGCGACGATCACTTCCCCGGCGAACACTGGGTCAACACCATCATCGCCCCCTTCTGGTCCGACCTGTTCATCGAGTTCGCCGGCAGCATCTACTTCCAGGACTTAGGCGATCACTTCGTCATCATGTGGAAAGATATCGACTACTGGGGGGTGGGGTCCTACACCTTCGAGCTGATCGGCTGGGAAGCGCCTGACAGCTCCACCAACTCCGATGTCGCCTTCCTGTACGATTTCACCCCCTACGATCAGTTGTATGTCATCGGAATGCAGGGTGACGCCTCGACGGGCACCGAACTCCAGCACACACCGGGATCGGGGGATTACGTCCAGCCCGGCGACTGGTACCTGCTGACGCCGGACGACGACTACTTCGGCGGCTCCGCCATCGTCGAAACCAGTTGGGGACAAATCAAGGGTCTGGAGCGCTAGGTTCCGGATTGCACATCCGCTGAGTCATGTGCTTCATCATGAGCGAAGGGGAGGGGTGGAAACCCCTCCCCGCTTGTATTGCTGATTCATAATTCCGTTGAGTGTGCAGTCCGTGGGGGTGCCGCCGCCGCCGGTTCCCGTCCTTTCGCCTGGGAGTGGTTCGTCCACTGATTGCCGTTGCCCGTAGTGATTGTCGGAGACACCCAGCCCCGGTTTCGCTGAACCTCTATCCGCGGCAATTGAACCAGGGCGGGCTGCGGGGCCCGCCCTGCGGTTGCTCGATATTGATAAAGGGATCAGCAAAAGATACTGGACCAGCATTTGCAACCATGGCGAGCTGTATCGAGTAGGGACTCCGATAAATGCTCGGCGGAAGCCGTCAACTCGTCAGGCCGGCCAACTGATACAGATTCCAAATCAAGACCGCTGCCGGCATATCAATCACTATCGGTGTTAAAACCTTTGGGCGGGACCAACAGCCTCAGGCTTCACACAACACTGAGTGCAGGGCGAGGTTGATTGCCAGAAACCGCTGGATCGATAATTACAGCAATTTGAACCATAAGGCGTTGATTGACAAGCTATTAGCGAGAAGTGCCGATCCAAGAGCGAGTGATAATCCCATTGGTTAACAGGTTGATGGCGGGGCCGCCCGGAACCGTTTCTAGTCGTTTGCTAGTCGTTGTCCCCGTAGACCACCAGGTGCTCGGGGTGTTCCTCGATGGGGCGGAAGCGCTTGCGGTTGAACCAGAGGTAGAGCCCCCCGGCCAGGAAGCCGCCGATGTGGGCGAACCAGGCGATCCCGCCGTCGAAGGAGCTCACCACGGCGGCGGCGCCGTTGAAGAGCTGGACGACGAACCAGAAGGGCAGCACCAGGAAGGCCGGCAGCCGCACCGCCCAGAAGATGATCACGATGGGCACCAGGGTCAGGATGCGCGCCTTGGGGAACAGCACCAGGTAAGCCCCCAGCACCCCGGCGATGGCCCCCGAGGCCCCGATGATCGGGTAGGGGCTGGTCGGGTTGAAGATGAACTGGACGAAAGTGGCGATCAGGCCGCAGAGCAGATAGAAGATCAGGTAGCGCAGGTGGCCCAGGCGGTCCTCGACGTTGTCGCCGAAGACCCAGAGGAAGAGCATGTTGCCGCCGATGTGCACAAAGCCGCCGTGGAGGAACATCGACAGGAAGGGGGCGTAAAAGAAGCGGGCCAGGCGGATGCCGCGTAGGGAGAGATTGACGGTGTAGTCGGCGGGGACGAAGGCGTTCTGCATGAACACGCCGCGCAGCTTGTCGCCCATGAAGATCTCGAGCAGGAAAAGCCCCACGTTGACGGCGATCAGCGCCGTGTTGACGTAGGGATAACTGCGGTGCTGGATGTCGTCCTTGAGTGGGATCATCTATCCGTCGGCTCCGGCGCGGTTGTTTGTCCCGGTGGGTCGGCGAGGTAGAGGCCGTCGGTTTCGGTGACGGCCAGGATGCGGCCGTCGGCCGTTTCGGCTAGACCGCGGACCGGACGGGGGGAGTCGGGCCAGGGGGTCCAGGCCAGGCCGTCGCCGGCCGGAGAATAATAGATGCCGTCGGCGCGGATGCCGGCGGTGGCCAGGTAGATGCGCTCCGTGGTGAAGAGGAGGTCGGCGACGTACTTGAACTCCGGCGGCAGGCCGCGGTGTTTCTCGAAGGTCGAGCCGTCGCTGGAGCGGTAGCAGCCGTCGTAGATCGAGCCGACGTAGAGCGCGCCGTCGTGCTCTTCCAGCAGCGTCACCCGCCGGGCCTCGAAGGGATCGGCCAGGGAGCCGCTCACCACGCGCCAGCGCGGCGGGATCGCTTCGGTTTCCTCCTCCGTCGCCGGAGTTACGCCCCGCTC
>WJMB01000365.1 GCA_014728185.1 Candidatus Coatesiibacteriota bacterium | reverse complement strand
CCTCGAGCTTCTCCAGCTCGGCCTCGCGATCGGCGGCGATGCGCTCCCTTAGTCGATTGTACCATTTGGATACTGTTTTCGCGGACAGGCCGACAGCTCTCGCCGCGGCTGCCGCAGGAACGCTCAGCCAAAATAAGCGAGCTATCTCTTTATGCTTTTCTTTAGATAGCTTTGTATATCTTGGCCGGTGGGTATATTTCTTACCGCAATTCTTGCACTTACATCTGCCATCGGCCAACTTATAGTGCGCCCTATGGTTACATTTTGGGCAACTAATGTGCCGGTCGGTTGCTCGGTTTTCTGCCACTTTTTGACCCCCCTTTTTGTGACAGAATAACACAGCCCATCCCGTATGTTAACAGCATGTTACATACAGGTATCGGTCCGAACACGGTATACGATCCCATAATAGTTTGCAAGAGTTTAGTTTAAATAATCCGTTCATGTGGGAGTGATAATCCTTAACGAATTTACCCGCCATTTATCAGCAGTTGAAGTGGCGGCTTGAAGGGGCGTACATGGAGGATAATCTACCCTGCCTGTTGGCTTGCCGTTAACGACCATTCGATTGCTGATCGACTCATAACAGATTCATTATCAATCAATAAGGCTCCGCATGCTGGTCCCGGGATCAAAGTCGGACACATCCAAGCAGTGATCACCAGCTCGGTGAACCTATCATTAACAACCTTGGTTTTGTCCGAACAGGTGCCGTGGTATCGAAACAAACACAATCCGCTCCGACGAAGGCGCCCGATCCCTACCCCCGGCCGCCCCACTTGTGGGCCATGCGGCGGAAGCGGTAGACGGCGTAGGCGGTGACGATCAGTGTCAGCACGGAGATGACCATCATGTCGATGAAGAAGGTGTACTCGTAGTGGTGGAGCATCAACCCGCGGAAGAGGTCCACGGCGTAGGCGATGGGGTTGGCCCGGGCCAGCAGGTAGGCCCAGCGGGGGAGGTTGGCCAGCGGAAAAACGGCGCCGGAGGCCAGGAACAGGGGCATGATCAGAAAGTTCATCACTGAGCTGAAACCCTCGTAGGTCTCGACGAGGCTGGCGATGATCACCCCGATGCCGGCGAGCATGAAGCCGACGATGAAGCTGGCGATGAGGATCCAGGCGATGTTGTACCACAGAAGCTGGATGTTGGTGAAGAAGACCAGCAGGATGGCGATCAGGCCCTGGATGGTGCAGATGGTGGCGCCGCCGAGCATCTTGCCGACCACGATCGAGCTGCGGCTGATCGGGGCGGTCAGCATCTCCTTGAGCAGTCCGAAGTCGCGGTCCCAGATAATGCTGATGGCCGACACCGTGGAGGTGAACAGGATGGTCATCACCACCATGCCGGGGAAGATGTACTCGATGTAGCCCAACCCGGAGACGGGAGCGAAGTTGGGCGAGATGCCGATGCCCAAGATGAACAGCCAGACCATGGGACGGGCCACCGAGGCGGCCACCCGGGGTATGTCGCGGAAGTAGCGCTTGAACTCGCGCTGCCAGACGGCGCGGACGGCGAAGCCCTGGATCATCGGTTCAACTCCGTTTCTGGCGCTGGGCGGCGGCGCGATGGACGGTACGCCAGGCGCCGTCGCGGGGCACCTCGCTGTCGCGCAGGCTGTGGCCGGTCAGGGAGAGGAAGACGTCCTCCAGGCGGGGCTCCCGCACACTGATATCGGAGACGGGCAAATCGACGCGCTTGAGCAGGGCGCCGAGGAACTCGCCGGGGTGATCGACAACGACGGTGACCTCATCGCCGTCGACCTCGGGCTCGAGGCCGTCCAGGCTGCGGATGGCCCGGGCAAGTTCATCGCCGCGCCGGCTGTGCAGATAGACCCGGCTGCCGCCCAGCTCGGCCTTGAGCGCCTGGGGGGTGTCGCAGGCCACCAGGCGGCCGGTGTCCAGGATGCCCACGCGGTGACAGAGCTCGGCGTCCTCGAGCTGGTGGGTGGTGATGAAAACCGTGGTGCCTTTCTCGGCGGCGCGCTCGATCAGATCGCTCCAGATGCGGCGGCGGTTCTGGACGTCCAGACCCAGCGTCGGCTCGTCGAGGAAGAGCACCCGGGGTTCGTGCAGCAGCGCCCGGGCGACCTCCAGGCGCCGACGCATCCCCCCGGAGAGGCGGTCGGCGAGCTTGTCGGCCCAATCGGTGAGCTCGGCGGCCTCGAGCATCCGCCCCACCCGACGCTTGCGGTCGCTCACCCCGTAGATGCGGGCGTGGAAGTCCAGGTTCTCGGCGGCGGTCAGTTTGGTATCCAGGGTCGAGTCCTGGAAGACGATGCCAATCTGGCGGCGCACCGCGGCGGCCTGCTTAACTACGTCGTAACCGGCCACCCAGGCCCGCCCACGTGTGGGCCGCATCAGGGTGGCCAGCATGGAGATGGTGGTCGTCTTCCCGGCGCCGTTGGGTCCCAGGAAGCCGAAGATCTCTCCGACGGGCACGGCGAAGCTGATCCCGTCCACGGCGGTGAGGTCGCCATAGCGCTTGAGCAGTTCTTCGACTCGAATGGCCGGATCGTTCACGCCTCACCCGCTTTACTATCCCCGACTATCCAGAGAGGGAGGTTGCGCCGGAAGATGTTGTGAGAATAAAGTTTGTGCTAGATTATAAGTCAGGGCGGTCCATTGGGCAAGAGACGCCTCGCCCTTTACCGACGAGCCGCTCTTCAACTCGCCAATCAATGACCACCCGGCCCGCAATTCAGCATGGCGTCAGGGAACGTACCCGGACAAAACCAGCCTGATTTGGTCCAATCACGCTCCATTAAGCCAAATGCAGTTAGCCTTTTTATGCTGTGAAGCTCGGGGATGTCAGTCAGAAGTCGCGACTTCCCGAAGTAGAGCGTTCTCTTAGAAGCGTCCGCTTAGAGCACGTCTAATTTGTGCCACCAGACAGCGCACTGACAGTGGCGACATACACAACTATCGGGCACATAATAACAGGCTATTAACAATACATGCCTGTTTAAGCAGGTGTGATAATTCCATACATTATAATACCATCACCTTTCTGTTCGGACAGAATTTTTATCTTTTCAGCATTTGGTATCCGAACCGGCAGTGTGCTTAAAGCGCCGAAACAACGCACCACATAATTCAAGCGCTAATCAGCAAAAAAGTGAGAACGCCAATTGCTAATATCATTTTTTTGTGGTACCATTCCCAAGTTCATTGGTTAAATCATGCCTAGCAGATAAAAGACATTCTTGTCAATTAGCTTCGCAGTCGCTCATATTAAAGGGGCATAGTTGCGAGCATAATGCTTAAACACCCTAGTATCAGAGTTATCTAGCCCCAGTACAGTTGGCGACATGATGCAATTCCGGGAAGAAATTCCCATCATTTTGATATATACAGACCTTTTGCTAGGATAATAACAGTTCTCACGCCAGGCAAGGGCTATGATTAACCACTGATTGCAACCCTATTTATTACGACAAAGGGAAAGGATACCCTAACCAGGAACAAACACCAAACCGTAGCAATGCATCCGTCGTTGGAATTTGCAGCACGCATATCTTGTTAAAAGGCGACTGCCTACGACAAGAACAGTAAATGAAGCGCATCTTTTCCAACGACCCAGGCAACCTTATCACTTCCAAAGCACCCTACATAATCCTTGACAGACGATACTCGATTAACTAATCTGTGCTTAAGCAAGCTAAAATAGACAACCACTAGACGACCAATCAGACAAAGGGGAGAAATACCATGACAAAGGTCGACATGATGGTGCTCGGTCTGCTGTCTGAGCAACCGATGCACGGATACCAACTAAAACAGGTCCTCGAAGACAACCACGCCGATCTCTGGAGCGAGGTCTCCACGGGGCACCTGTACTATACCCTCAAAAAACTCAAAAAGAAGGGGCTGGTTACCGAAAAGACCACCCAACGCGGCAACCGTCCGCCCCGTCACGTCTATACCCTTACCGACAGCGGAACGCAGATGCTCAAAGACGGGCTGGATGAACTCGACGTCCATTCCCAGCGTCTGTTCTTCTCGCTGGACATCGTCATCGGTTTCGCCAAGGCCATCTCGCTGCCCCAGGGCAAACTGGCGGAACTGATCGAAAAGCGCACCCAGTCTGTCAACGAGGAACTCGAGGAAATCAAGACGGCCTGGGGCGAAAAGATCGACAACAACGAGCTGACCTATGGCGAGTACCTGATCTACGAGCATCGGATCAGCCTGCTCAAGGCCGAGCTCAAGTGGCTGCGCTGGGCCGTCAAGGCCGCCGAGAACACCGATTACAAGGACCTGATGAAGACCAAGTTCGAGGCCGACGGACCCTACGCCCTGCCCAAGTAACAGACGGATCAATACTCCGTCACAGTCCGCGCCATAATCGATAATCAATCGGCCCCTCACTGGAGGGGCCTTTTAATTGCACTCAAGGAGCCTCTCAAGGGATCGTATTCCCCATCCAGAGCGAATCGTGATTGCAACCTGCTGATAATAAGCGTGTAGATCCAAGTGTACCGTTACAAATGAGTTATCATACAGTGGCGGCTGCCAGGGGCCTCAATCCGCCCCAAAAGTAATTCGTATTTGTCATGCATCGGACTTCGATTCGATACATAAGCACCGTGATGATAATCGGTAAGGGATCAGGTAAAAGGGTCGATTCTTTAGTGCGGCACATCGGGACGGCGTAGACCGGCTCGGTGAGCCGCTTTTTTTCTACCTGATCTGCCCGAATGGATCATCACATCAAACCGAACCATTAGCTCTAGCTGCTGAGAGTTTCAAAGAGTGGATTAACAAACCTGGGGATCGCGTATCCTGTTCGAACCAAGTTGTGATTGTATTCCGCTGATAATACAAGTTTCGTAGCAGATGCACCTGTCACATATCATCAGTTTAAAAAAGTAGCGGTTGTAAGAGGTGTGCCTGGGGGATAACCCGCACTGCCTACTGGCTTGTAACAAACAACCTTTCGATTGCCGATCGACTCATGACTGCCTCATTATCAAGCAACAAGACTGCGGATGCTTGTAACGGGCGCAATGTCGCACACACAATGTGCGATTGCTTGCTCGGTGAACCCTTCAATATCAGCTTTGATTTGATCTGAACACGTTCCCTGATGCCATTCACAATCTGTTAGAAGCACCCCTCTCGATAAATGCGAGTGATAATCCCTCTACCAAACCCGCGCGATGCGGCCGGAGGCTGACGCTGTCTATCACCGGTCAAGCGGCCGCTAATCAGCTTCCCCCGAATGTCCCATCAACGATTCTGGAATGACTCAGCGGAAGCTTCCGCGGGACAGACCGCCGATAAACTCAGCGATATGCCCCGCCCTGCACTGAGCGGTTGGTATACGGACCAATCCCGGCACCGGAAGGCTCGTCCGGACAAAGGGGAACCGATGGGCTATAATACCGGCGTCCACCGTCAACCCTCCCCCCCGATCGAGGTAACATGCCAACCCATAAAGCCATCCCGCTTCTCGGCCTGTTCGTTGTCGGCGCGACCCTGGCCGCCGCGCCCGCCGGCCCCGACGGCGAGTCCCTGACCCTGGACTATCTGCGCGACGCACTGGAGACTTACTCCTTCGAGGTCGCCGAGGCCTATTACCAAAGCGACGCCTACGGCACCGAGATCGAGATCGATGAACTGCTCGAGCGCTACGCCTGGCTCTACGATCCGGCCATCGTCGACTGGATCCACGGCCTGCGTGAGGAGGCCAACGATCCAGGGGCGGAACGCGGCCTGCGCTACCTGGCCCGGGACCTCGAGGACGTGCTGCTCTGGGAACCCCTCGAGGACCTCTACATCGAGTACCTGGAGGCCGAGATCGCCGGCGGGGTCGAGTACGAGGGCGAATGGATCGCCTACCGCGATATCTGGACCGTCGCCGACGAGCTGGAAACCGACGCCGAGCGCGAGGAGCTGCGCGACCTGGCCCGCGACTTCATCCAGAACGAACTCCACCCCCTGCAGGAGGAGTACCGTCGGGGCGTCGGCGAGCGCTGCCGCGAGCTGGGTTACGCCGATTACCTGGACTACTACGGCCGGACCCGGGGACGGGACTTCGCCGCCCTGGCCGCCGACTGTCTCTACATCCTCGCCGAGACCCGGGAGCTCTATGAAACCCTGGCCGACGAGCGGGTGGCCGAGGTGTATCCCGAGCGCGAACGGCTGTCGCTCTCGAGCATCGAGCGCTGGCGGCTCTGGGATGACGAGGAGTACGACGCCCACTTCGCCGCCGAGGAGCTGCTGCCCCGCTGGGAGGCCTTCATCAACAACCTGGGCCTCGACTTCAACCAGCGCGACAACGTCACCCTGGACGCCGAGGACCGCCCCGCCAAGGAACCCCGCGCGGCCTGCTGGCCCATGCTGGTCCCCGAGGATGTCCGGGTGATGGTCAAACCCACCGGGGGATTCGACGACTACGCCACCCTCTTCCACGAGATGGGCCACGCCTGCCACTTCGCCTATACCGACCCCGCGTTGACCTACGAGTACCAACAGCTCGGCGACGACGCCATCACCGAGACCTACGCCTTCTGCTTCGAGAACCTGTTCGTCAACCCGGCCTACCTCAGTGAAGTCATCGGGATGTCGGATGAAAACGCCCGGCGTTTTCGCCGCCGCCGCCTCTTCGGCGAGGTCGGCGCCCTGCGTTACTACTGCACCGCCTTCCTCTACGAGCTGGTCTTCCACGGCGTGGAGGCCGATCCCGCCGAGGCCTACCGCAACCTCATCGAGATGACCACCATCTGGACCCAGGACCCCGAGGACCTGCTCACCGGCGTCTTCGATACCAACGAGGACTTCTACACCACAAACTATCTCTACGCCTGGATGCTGGAGGCCCAACTGCGCCATCGCCTGGAAAGCGACTACGGCCCGCGCTGGTGGAACCAACCCGCCGCCGGTGAGCTGCTCCACGATCTCTGGCGCCGTGGCTACCAACTCATGCCCCAAACCCTCAGCGCCGAGCTGGGCTACGATGACTGCGATCCGCGCCGCCTGCTGACCATGCTCGAAGAACTCGAGGCCGACACCCGATCCGAGTAGGCGACGCCGACACGAATCCCGACCTTTGCCAAACCCCTTCGCACCCTGACCTCCGCCCGGCCCGGCTTTGGCACGTTTCTTGCGGAATCCGCGGCTCGTCTCGAGAAAACATACCCCCGCTCCGCTGCAAGAAACGTGCCAAAGCCTTCCCGTGAAGCGATCCAGAGCGTCGGGAAGGATGAAGGTCGGGTTTGGCAAAGGTCGGGCCGCTCCGGGGCGGGCTCCCGGATGTGAACGACGACGCGAGGTCGCCGCTCCAGTCAAGCGGAAACTTACCCAAAAGCGACCCTCCTTGCGGAGGGTCGT
>WJMB01000403.1 GCA_014728185.1 Candidatus Coatesiibacteriota bacterium | reverse complement strand
CTGCGCCCACGCCGCCGCCGACCTCCACGGACTGCCCCTCTACCGTTACCTGGGCGGCACCGCGGCACACCTGCTGCCCGTGCCCCTGCTCAACATTCTCAACGGCGGCGCCCACGCCGACAACAACGTCGACATCCAGGAATTCATGATCTGCCCCGCCGGCTTCGACAGCTTCGCCGAAGCCCTGCGCTGCGGCGCCGAAGTCTTCCACGAGCTGGGCGCCGTCCTCATCAAGCGTGGACTCAGCACCAACGTCGGCAATGAAGGCGGTTACGCCCCCGACCTGAGCTCCAACGACGAGGCCTTCGAGACCATTCTCGAGGCCGTCGAGTCCGCCGGCTACGAGCCCGGCGAGCAGGTCTGGCTGGCCGTCGACGCCGCCGCCAGCGAACTTTTTAACAGCAATCGATACCATCTTGAGGCCGAGGGTAAGAAGCTCTCAGCCGAGGAACTGATCGAGCTCTACCGGAGCTGGATCGACAAGTACCCGCTGATCTCCATCGAGGACGGTCTGGCCGAGGACGACTGGGACGGTTTCGTCCGCATGTACGAGCTCCTCGGCGACGAGGTCCAGACCGTCGGCGACGACCTCTACGTCACCAACGTCGAGCGCCTGCGCAAGGGCGTCGAGCTCGGCGCCACCAACTCCATCCTCATCAAGCTCAACCAGATCGGCAGCGTCTCCGAGACCCTCGAGACGATGAACACCGCCTTCCGCGCCGGGATGACCTGCGTGGTAAGCCACCGCTCCGGCGAAACCGAGGATGTCTCCATCGCCCACCTGACCGTGGCGACCAACGCCGGGATGATCAAGACCGGCGCGCCGAGCCGCTCCGAGCGCACCGCCAAGTACAACGAGCTGCTGCGCATCGAGGAGCACCTGGGCGACGCCGCCGAGTTCGCCGGCCCCGACGCCTTCAACGCCGCGGTCTGAGCCGACGCGGTGGGAGGCGGTTTCTCTCCGGCACCGAGCGCTGAGTGAATAATAGAAACCGCGGGGAGTCACGTTCGCTGATCAGCGACGGCACCCCGCGGTTTTCTTTAGAAATACCTAGATAGTTTTTATGTCTTTAATGATGCCAGGCTAATGCTTCCGTTAATGCCTGCCATCCACAAGAATAATTGCTATATACACTATATCTTGGCATTTCGCAATCATAATCATTTACATCCGTTTCTATATGAAACACCCAGCCACAACTATCCTTATCATGTTTTTCATTATAATGCATACCTAAAACCTCATCCCAGCTTTTAACATTTATCACAGGACAATGACCTAAAAACCGTTTCCTCCACTCTACATACCAAAAAGTATCTTTCTCAGGAGTGACAATAATCACGGCATCTGAATCAGTCAATGCAAATACACGACCATCATTATAGTATATATCACTGTATTTATAATCTATTTCTACAATACTATTCACAAAACTAAAATTAGTTGGACTAACACTATATCTATGCATTATAGGAATGTAAAATATTGAATCGAATGGAGAATGATACCTATTCGGATCAATAACTAAAATAAACGTATGCATGAGCTTGGAATATAATAATTCGTCTCTTTCCCAAAGTTCACTATCATTATATTCATTTTCTAACAACATTGCCACTTCGTGCCGTTCTCTTGTAATACTTATATAGCTATTGAATACTTCTATATTGGTGTCACCACATAGTTCAACCGAATGTATAAACGCCATATAACGTGTTTCCCCATTCTCAAGTTCAATCTTTTCCGGTTGACTGTAGGTGCAGTCCGGGAAGCAACTGCTGCAATACTCTAACAACTCGATGATCTCATCCATACCGGCGTACTCCGCCTCTTCGGCCACGGCCGATAAAACGGAAACGAGAAGAAAGATAGCAACAAGCATGGAAAGGTTAAGCCGGCTGGACATAGTTACTCCTCGGGTAGGTAGATCGCCTTGACTGAATCGATACTGATATCCTGTCGACCCCTCGGACCCATCCAGATATAAACCCAGACGATTATCTTTAGGTACCAGTATACAACCTAGCCCACTCATTCACACTGGTCAAGTTAAACACTCGTAATACAAGTCGCCCCGCCCCCTTGGCATCCCCCGCCGCCTGGGCTATACTACAGTTAGTCGAGGAAGACCAAGCAGTCAGCATCCATCAAACGAAAAGTGACAACAGGAGGAGCCATGCCCAGCCTGGAGAGCCTGTTGATCGCCGTCGCCCTGCTGCTTTTGGCGGGCTGCGCCGGCGGCGAGGAGGAGCCCGCGGACGGGGTCCCGACGATGCCCGATCTCGAGCGCCTGCCGCCGGCGGCCATCGAGGACTACGGCGAGTCCGGAGTCTTCGAGGAGCTGACCTTCGACGGCGAAGAGGTCCTCGTTGCCCGGGTCTGGACCGACGAGCTCCAGCAGTCGCCCTTCACCCGGCGCCCCTGCGCCTACTGGTGGCGCGAGGTCGGCTATTTCGACGGCGAGGTGATCCACCACATCGAGACGGTCATCTCGAAGAACGAGCTTTGGGTCGAGATCGACGGCAAGCTGATCGAGGTCGGCCAGGCCAAGCGGGGGATGCGGCCGCAGTACGTCGAGACCTTCGCCGCCGGGGAGGAGCCGGAGCACATGGACCACGTCGACTGGGCCTACTGGGAGTTCCCCGAGGCGACCTTCGAGGAGTGGACCCTGGAGCAGGGCGGACTGTACCGCATCCGCGTCGAGGTCTTCGGTTCGGCCATCGAGGCCCCCGAGGAGGAAGGCGGCGTGATCTACGAGACCTACTATCACTACACCTTCCTTGGCCCGGCCGAATAGTTTGGCATTGCTGCGATACGCTTACGAATCCCTGAGCAT
>WJMB01000060.1 GCA_014728185.1 Candidatus Coatesiibacteriota bacterium | reverse complement strand
GTGCATAATAGAAATGTGGAACCCCGCTTAACCTGCCACAAACAGAAAACTCGATGTGTAAACCTGATTGCCCGCTAACTGCTGATAATTGAACGATATTCAGTAACACCCCGGTCCGTGACAGCTAAGTGATCCCAACTTCTTATCAGCAGGTTACAATCACGATCCGGTCCGAGCTGGGTATATGATCCCCAAAGCAGATCAGCATGTAGTCGGGCCCGATATCCGCCCATGCCGAAGGGGTAGGGTGTGAGACTCCTCCTCGCAACTGACGCGACACTGGATTGGAGCCGATGAAGCGACTGGTAGTCATCGGGACCAGCGACGGTTGGTCCTCGGAGCGCCTGGTCGAGGCCGCCCGCGCCCGGGGGTGCGACTGCGTCCTGGTCGAGCCGGCCGCCCTGACCGTCGAGCCGGTGCGTCGCCGCGTCGACGCCGACGGTGTCGAGCTGACCGCCGCCGACGCCGTGATCATCAAGAAGCTGGGCGAGTACACCCCGGAGCTGGCCGAGCGCCTCTACCCGCTGCGCTACCTGGCCGCCCTGGGCGTGCCCGTCTTCTCCCACCCCGAGGCCGTCCTGCGGGTGCTCAGCCGGCTGAGCTGCACGCTGACCCTGGCGGCCGGCGGGGTACCGATCCCGCCGACGGTGGTCACTGAGGACCTGACCGCGGCCCGCGAGGCCGTGGCGCGCTACGGCGAAGTCGTGATCAAGCCGCTCTATACGTCGAAGGCCCGAGGCATGGAGCTCCTCGCCGACGGTCCCGGAGCGGCGGAGGCCCTAGCCGCCTTCCAGCGCGACAACCCGGGACCCCTTTACCTGCAAAAACGGGTGGAGCTGCCCGACTACGACCTGGGGCTGGTCTTTCTCGGCGGCGAGTACCTGGCCACCTACGCCCGGGTGCGCGCCCCCGGCGCCTGGAACACCACCACGGCCAGCGGTGGGCGCTACCGGCGCCATGAGCCCTCCGCCGAGCTGATCGAGCTGGCCCGCCGCGCCCAGGAGCCCTTCGGCCTGAGCTTCACCTGTGTGGACATCGCCGAGACCCCGGACGGCCCGGTGGTTTTCGAGGTCTCGCCCTTCGGCGGGTTCCGCGGCCTGGCCGAGACCCATGGCCTCGACGCCGCCCGCCTCTACGTGGACTACGTCCTGGAGCGCATCGATGGCTGACCCCGCCGCGACGGGACCCGGCTTCGCCGAGCTGTACCGGCGGCTGGTCGGTGAGACCGCCCTGGAGCACACCCTGGGCCTGCGCTTCGACGGTTTGGGCTTCCGTCTGCGCTCTGACGACGCCGTTCTCGTCGATGAGCTGCGCGGCTACTACGGGGCCTTCGTCGACGACGCCCTCGACGGGGCCGAGATCGAGGTCCAGGCCCGCCAGGACGCCGCTGTCGAGCCGCCCGCCGGGCTAGAGTTCACCATCAATCCGCCGGGGCCGGGCAAGACCAAGCTCAAGGAGGAGTTCGTCGAACTCGACGGCGGTCGCCTGGTGCGCAAGCGCCTGACCGGGATGCTCTTCCTCTTCGACGGCCGGACCAACCTGGTTTGCGGTCCCTGCCGTGAGAATCCCAACCAGGTGATCAACTTCATCAACAATCGCTACAGCGGTCGACTGCTCGACGGCGGCGCTCTGCTGCTCCACGCCGCCGGAGTGGCCCGGAGCGAGCGCGGCCTGGCCCTGGCCGGCGTCTCCGGGGCCGGCAAGAGCAGCCTGGCCCTGCACCTGCTGCGTCGCGGGCTGGACTACATCTCCAACGACCGCCTGTTGCTCGATCCCTCCCCCGACGGCTCCCTGGAGCTCCACGGCGTTCCAAAGCTGCCCCGGATCAACCCGGGCACGGCGCTCAACAATCCGGCGCTGCGCGAAATCCTGCCCGCCGAGCGCCGCAGGGTGTACGCCGAGCTATCCCCGGAGGAGCTCTGGGAGATCGAGGAGAAGTACGACGTTTTTGTCGAGGAGCTCTTCGGCGAGGGCTGCTTCCGCCTGCGAGCGCCCTTCAGCGCCTTGGTGATCCTCAACTGGCGGCGCGGCGGCGGCGCGGTACGCCTGCGGCCCCTGGAGCTGGCTCCCGGCCATTCCCTGCTGCCCGCTTTCACCAAGCGCCCGGGTGTCTTCCACTACCCCCCGTCGCGCTTGGACTCGCACGACGACACGGCCTACCTGGAGCGGCTGGCCGGTCGTCCGGTCTACGAACTCGTCGGCGGGATCGACTTCGAGCGCGCCGCCGAGCTCTGCCTGGAGCTGTTGTAGCGACGCAATGCCGTGGAGCTGGGGCGTCCCTTTAGCCTATCCGCCCAGCCCGACCTCGGCCGCCCATCTTCTGTTTGCTGGAGGCTGCTGATACATTGCGCACCTTGGCGTGCATGCCACTTACCGTCCATTGCGGATACTATTCGGTTGGGATAGCGCACCCTGTTCTTACTGGGCCATGATTGTAACCTGTTGATAATACGTGAATAGGCTCTGAATCATCCATCACTGATCGGGTAATCGACAGGTGGCATCAAGGTGAGGCTTGCGAATGAACTTCCCCTGCCGTTACTTGCATATAGTTTCGATTCGAAGGGGGCCGCGAACGATAAAACACATAAACAGCAATCATTAATATCTCGCAGGGCTAAGCCTGTTAACTGCGCCCCACATCCGGGCGACGAATACCGTCACGAATGGGCCGGCTGTATCAGCAGATTTGGACTGAAAGCGCTCCATGATGTCTTTGGATAATACTCTCTAATCGCTTGCTGGAAACAAGGGGGAAGAGATGAAAGCGGATTACGAAGCTCAGTTGACCCGAGCCGAGGCGCTGGAGTACCTCGAGGCGATCCTCGAGGGCCTGCGCAAGGGCATCCTGACGATCTCAACGCCGGGACGCGTGCTGACGCTGCGTCCGGGCGGGCTCTTCGAGCTCGAGCTTGGTGCCAAACGGAAAAAGGACAAGGAGAAGCTCCACCTGGAGCTGGAGTGGAAGCCGGGGTTTCCCGTCGACGCCTTCCGGGTTACCAGCGCCGTGCCGGGCTTCCCGTCGGCCGCCGCCGCCAAGCCCGCACCGGATCAACCGGACCTGAAGACTCCGGCGCCCGATGTCGAGGTCGGGAAGAAGAATGCAAAGAAGCCGGAATCGGCCAAACCTAAGGCCAAGAAAGCGACCGGGAAAACCACCAAGAAAACCACCAATTCGAAATCCAAGAAGACGACGGCCGCGGGTAAGTCCGGCGTGAAGACAGGCAGGAAACCCGGCAAGAAGACGACCACCAAAACCAGTAACAAAGCAGCCGGCAAGCAGCAGACCGGAAAACCCACCGCCCAGGGCGGCGGGAAAACCACCAAGAAGGGGGGTAGCGATGAGTAACAAGAATGAGGTAAGCTTCAAAGGGTCCTTTACCCTGGAGCAGTTCGGCGAGTACATGACCAAACTCACCGAGGGCTTCACCAACGGCGCCGTGGTCATCCAGAAGGGTGAGGAGCGCGTCGTGCTGCGACCCGGCACCGTCGTCAAGGTCGAGGTCAAGGCCAAGCAGAAGGACGACGGCGCCAAGCTCGAGCTGGAGGTCAAGTGGAAAACCGCCGACCAGCCGGGCAGCCTGAGCATCAACCAATTGGACGCCACCGTAATCGAGTGACCCACATCAACATACGCCAACCTGTAGGAGGGGAGATGGCCAAGAAAGAAGTCGAGTTCAAAGGAACTCTGGAGCAGAAGCAGCTCGTGACCTATCTCGAGGACCTGATCAAAAGCATCAAGGCCGGCACCGTCGTCGTCCAGCACGGAGCCGAGCACGTCGCCCTGAGCCCCCAGGACGCCATGGAGCTCGAGGTCGAAGCCAAACAGAAGGAAGACAAGGAGAAGCTGTCGATTAAACTCTCCTGGCGCAAGACCGTGGCCGCCGCCGAGGCGCCGGAGACCTTCAAGATCTCCGCCGAGGCCCCCAAGGTCGAGGAGCCACCGGCCGACGCCGAGCCGCAAGCCTAGTCGACCGGAAACCATACTGCGAAGACGGGAACCGCCGTGTTCCCGTCTTTACAACTCATGGGCCACAGGGTGAATCCAGCGGCGTCTTCTATGTATCCTACTAAGTGGACGCCGCACTTCCGCTTTGTCGCTCCACCAACGTGATGAATGCCCAACGGCGCCGCCCCGGCGCGGCCGTCCGTCGAGCCGCCGCAGAAAGCGCCGGCGTTGGCACGTTTCTTGCAGCAGGGCGACTAAGCCGCTATCATCACACGGCGGCCTGTTTCGCAAGAAACGTGCCAACGCCTTCCCCGCCGGATCGACCAGAGGTTTCGCAGGGCCGGCGGCCGTCGCGCCGGGGCGGCGCCGGAGGCGACGACTGACCGATACAACACCGGGGATCTGCTTTTATGACTGTCCCAGCCGAGTCGATCATCCTGTTAAGCGGCCCCACCGCCGCGGGCAAGGGCGCCGTGGCCCTGGAGCTGGCCGAGGCCCTTTGCGCCGAGATCGTCCTCTGCGATTCGGTCAAGGTTTACCGCGGACTGGGGATTGGGGCCAACAAGCCCTCGGCCGAGGCACGGCGGCGCTGTCGCTTCCACCTCCTGGATGTCTGCGAGCCCACGGAACGCTACAGCGCCGGACACTACGCCGAGGAGGCCACGGCGGCGATCGCCGAGATCCGCCGCCGGGGTCGCCGGGTATTGGTCGTCGGCGGCACGCTGCTCTTCGCCCGGGCGCTCTTCGACGGCCTCTGTGCCGCCCCGCCCACGGACCCCGCCGTGGCCGCCGAGTTGGAGCGTCTGGACGAAGAGGAGTTGCGTACCCGCCTGAAGGAGGTCGATCCGGCCGCGTCCGAGCGCATTTCCCCCGGGGATATGCAGCGCCTGGTCCGCGCTTTGTCGGTCCACGAGCAGAGCGGACGCAGCCTGACCGACTGGTGGGCGGCCACTCCGCGACCGGATCACGGCGCACCCGTCAAGCGTTTCGCGCTGCTGCGCCCCCGCGAGGAGCTTTACGGGCGCATCAACGAGCGGGCGAGACTGATCTTCACCGGCGGTATCCTCGAGGAAACCCGGCGTCTGCTGGAGGCCGGCTGCCCGGCGGACTGCCCGGCGCTGTCCACCATCGGTTACCGCCAGGCCGTCGCGGTGCTGGACGGTGCGATGGAGCTGGAGGCCGCGGTGGATTCCACGGCCCGGGAGACCCGGCGCCTGGCCAAGCGCCAGTTGAGCTGGCTGCGTGGCGACGAACGCTTCATCGTCTTCGACGCCGAGCCCACCGGTCCGCGGGTGACGGCCCGGGCCATTTCCCGGCGGCTATCTTCTTGACGATTAATGGATAACTCTGCTAAACTCCCTCTCTACTATAGGCACCTTAACCCGCCGAGTTTATCAAGCGGAAGGGGATCAAATGCACGGTAGTCGCTTGCTCATCGCAGGGCTCGTCGCCCTGAGTCTGTTCTTCGTCGGTTGTGGTGTCGACGAAGCCCAACTTCGGATCGACATCGTCAAGGCCGACAACCCGCGCGCCCTGGCGCTGGCCATCGACGCCGCCGTGGCCGAGGGCGAAGACGGCGTGGGGATCCTCACCCCGCTGCTCGATGTCGAGGAGGTCAGGGGCCTCTACCTCGATAACGTGCCCAACGCCGCTGATCTCGATGAAACCCAGTTGATCGAGGAGGTCAACCGGGTGCGCATCGCCGCGGTGCGTGGCCTGGCCGATATCGGACTCTACCGGGCCAGCGAGCCGCTCAACAGCAGCGCTTACACCGAAGACGGCGAGCCGCTGATCGTCGAAGCCCTTTCCGCGGAGCAGAACGTGCGCTACCGCAGCGAGGTAGTCCTGGCTCTGGGCGAGCTGGACGCGCTGGAGGGCGACTCGCGCCGCGAGGTCATCACGCTCATCCAGCACGGCGTCGAAGATCCGGCCCCCGAGGTCCGCCAGGCCTCCGCCGAGTCCATCGCCGCGCTTAATCTGCACGAGATGGCTGCCTCACTCAACGAACTGGCGGCCGACGAGAACCCCGGGGTCAAGCTGTCCACAATCCAGGCCATCTCCAAGGTGGCCGGTTACTATCTGAGCAAGTTCCAAGAGGAGCTGGCTTACGCTGCCGGTGAGGGTGAGGGCGTCGAAGCCGAAACCGACGCCGCCGGCCTGCTGATTCCCAACATCGGTTACGCCGACTCCGTTCTAAACGGCGATGGTGAGGACGAGGTTACCTACGGTGATTTGTATCTGGAATTCGCCGAGCAGACCGGCGAGACGATGATCGCCGCCCTGGACGATCAGGAGCCCTCCGTGCGCATCAATACCGCCGTCGGCATGCTCGAATTCCCCTTTATCCAGTCGCTGGAGCCCCTGGTCGAGACCTTGGACGATCCCAATCACCAGGTTCGCGTGGCCGTCGTGGAGACCCTGACCACCTACGAGCATCCCCTGTTGGTCGAGGAGACTACGGAGCTCTGCGGCGAGGCTCTATCCGATCGCGATCCCACCAACGCCCAGCACCGGATGATGGCCGCCTTGCTGTTGGGGCGCCAGCGGCGCGGCGCCGGCGACCTTGTGGCCGCGCTCAGTTTCGAGGACGAGTTCTGGTTCGTCAAGCTCCAGTTGATCAACGCCCTGGGCAACATCGACAATCCGGAGCACCTCTCCGTGGTCAGCGCCTATCTCGAGGATGAAGATGTCGATGTGGCCCGCGCCGCGGTGTTAGCCGTCGGTCAATTGGGCGACAGTCAGGATATCGAGGGGTTGTTCGGGTTGATCGAACAGCGTCCCGAGCTGACCACCGCCGTCATCGACGCTGTGACCAACCTTTCCGAGCCCCAAGACGTGGTCGCTTACCTGGACACCGGTGCCCACAGTGAGCAGCTGGTTCAGGCCGCCATCGAAATCCTCTCCCTGCACGCCGATCCGGAAACGGCGCCGCCGGGCGAACTGCTGGCTCTGCTGGCAAGCGAAGAGTTGAACCTGGTCGAGAGCGCCCTGGGCGCAGTGAGTGGATACAACCTCGAAGCCGCCGAGGCGGACTTGGTCACCCTGTTTAAACGCGGTTTCGACAGCTACGCCGCCTACGATCCC
>WJMB01000364.1 GCA_014728185.1 Candidatus Coatesiibacteriota bacterium | reverse complement strand
TTCTTGCGCAAGGGGGCGTTGTTTTCCGGTTCCAGCGTCCGCCTCCGCAAGAAACGTGCCAACGCCGGGCCCGGGTGACGACTTTTTCGGCGGTTGTTTCGCCGAGTTCGCCCGGGTCATGCCTTCTCAGACACATCGCGCGACACGCGTGACATATACCGCAGCTTGAACCATATCGGGCCGGGATGCCAATCCCGGCCGTCAGTTTATTCCAATTCGGATTATCACACGTTCAAAAACAGGCATGTATCGCTAATAGCTTGTTATTATGTGCCTTATAGCTATGCTGGCTGTCACTGTCCATGCGTTGCCTGGTGGCGGAAAACCGGATGTACTCTAAATGGACGCTTCGAACAGAACGCTGATAGTTTGGTAGTCGCGACTCCTGACTTGCATCCCGGGCTTCAGCGTTTGAGGAAGCTATCTGCTTTATACTAGTGACCTTATCAGATATGAAGACCTTTTTAGCTTCTCGACCTGGAACCATTAGTGAGGTAGTTGTCGGCGCTTGCGCTCTAAATGCCGCTCATTGTCCTTTCAACGTCGGTTCAATGTCAGGTGATAAACCTTTAGGTGATAATCCCTTCTATTAAAACTCCTACTATCACATTCCCTACCTACACATCCACTAGAAGTAGTGCACCTTGAGGTAGTTGATCAGCTCCCCGGCCAGCTTCTCGCTAAAACCCTTCACCTCGGCGATTTGCTTGACCCCGGCCCGGCGGATCTCCTTCAAGGAGCCGAAGGAATCCAGCAGCGCCTTGCGCTTGGCCGGTCCGACGCCGGGCACCCGCTCGAGGATCGACTGCAGGCCGTCGGCGCGGCGCAGCCGGCGGTGAAAGCGGATCCCGAAGCGGTGCGCCTCGTCGCGCACCCGCTGGACCAACTTCAGCGCCGGGGAATCCTCGGGCAGGCGCAGCGGTGGCTTGCGCCCGGGCTTGTAGAGCAGCTCCTCCTTCTTGGCGATGCCCACCACGGCGAAGGCCCCGGCGAGTCCCTCGGCCTCGAGGGCCGCGACGACTGCGCCGAGCTGCCCCTTGCCGCCGTCGACGATCAGCAGGTCGGGCAGTTGACTGTTCGCGGCCAGCTTGGGGTAGCGACGGTGGACGACCTCGGCCAGCATGGCGTAGTCGTCGGGACCCGGCGTCTTGAGCTTGTAATGCCGGTAGGAACCCTTGAAGGGCCGACCGCGACGGAACTGAACCAGACTGCCCACGGGATTCTCGGCCCCCAGATTGCTGATGTCCAGGCCCTCGATGACCAGGGGAACGGCCTCTAGGCCCAGGCGTTCGCTGAGCTCGACGGCGGCCTCGGCCTGACCCCGCCGCGCCAGCTCGGCGACGAGAAGCTCTTCGAGGTTCTTCTCGGCGTTGCGACGGGCGGTTTGCAGCAGCTCGCGCAGACGTCCGCGTTTTGGAACGACGAGATGCACCCGGCCGCCCCGACTGCGCCGACGGGGGGTCTTGCTGGGTGAGGCGCGCAGCAGCGCCCGGGTGGCCACAGCCCCTTCCCGGTTGCCGCGCAGCCGGGTCAGCAGTAGCTGGAGGTCTTCGACATCGGCGGGTTCGACAGGGAGGATGATCCGGGCGGGAATCCAATCTGCGCTGGTGTAGTAGGCGCTGAGGAAAGCCGCTAAAACCGTGCCGTCGTCCTTGAGCGGGTGTGCTTCCATGCTGAAATGTTCGTCGGCGATCAGATAGCCCTGCCGGATCTTGAGCAGTTCGACGATACAGTTATGCCGGCGCCGCGCCAGGCCGATGATGTCCAGATCCTCGGCCTTATTGCTGACGGCGGTCTGCCGGGTCAACACCCGCTCAACGGCCCGCAGGGCGTCGCGGTACTTGGCCGCACGCTCGTACTCCCGGTTTTGGCTGGCCTCGAGCATCTTGCGCCGCAGCAACTCATCGACCTCGCTGCGCCGACCGAGAAGGAAATCGGCGGCGGCGTTGACGTAGGCGCCGTACTCCTCGGGGCCGATCAAACCCACGCAGGGGGCGCTGCAGCGCTCCAGACCGTGGAGCAGGCAGGGACGCCAGTCCGGGACGGGCACCTCGCCGCCGTGGGGCTTCCAGCGCTGGAGCTCACGCTTGCAGACCCGCAGCTTGAAGAGCTTCTGCAGGGTCTTCAGTGTCGAGCGAGTGGCCCGGGCGTTGGAGAAGGGACCGAAGTAAGTCGTCTCGCGCTCGCTGGTGTCCCGGGTTACAAAGATCCGCGGGTAGACGTCCTCGCTGGTCAGTCGGATGTAGGGGTAGCGCTTGTCGTCTTTTAGGTTGATGTTGTAGCGCGGCTTGTGGAGCTTGATCAGCGAGCTCTCCAACAGCAACGCCTCGACTGGGTTGGCCGTCACCGTCACCTCGACGTCCACGACCCGGCGCAGCATCCGGCGGATGGTGGGCTCGTGGTCCGTCGAGGCGTGGAAGTATGAGCGGACCCGGGAGGCCAGGTCGTCGGCCTTGCCAACGTAGAGCACGCGGTTGCCCTTGCCCAGAAAGCGATAGACACCGGATTCGTGGGGCAACTGGCGCAACTTGAGCTTGAGCGGATCCTCGGCGGCGGTCTCCTCGGGCGACTGGCCCTCCGACATGGCTGCCTCATCCGACGTTTTTTCGCCGGTTTCAATCTCGGGTTTTTCTTCGCTCATTATCTGCCCGGGGCAAGGTAGGTGGCATGGCAGGTTGGATTATAGCAGAAGGGGTATCAACGGGACCTCCGCCCGGTCGTCCGGGAACGTCCATCACCGACGCGGGCGACTTTGGCACATTTCTTGCTTAGTGCGGGAC
>WJMB01000363.1 GCA_014728185.1 Candidatus Coatesiibacteriota bacterium | reverse complement strand
CTGCTCATCGAAGACCAGCCGCCCCTCGAGCTGCTCTTCGAAACCGTCTCCGCCTACGCCACCGTGGGGCTCTCCACCGGCGTCACACCGAACTTAACTTACGCCGGGCGGCTTGTTATAATACTCCTGATGTTCGCAGGCCGCGTGGGACCGTTGTCCCTGGGCCTGGCCATCGGTAGAAGACACATCGAGGGCAGGTATCGGTATCCCGAGGGTAGGATCTCGATCGGCTAACCAAAAAGCCCTGTAGGGCGGGGTCTCCGACCCCGCTGGCACCGCTGTCCTTGGGTCTGGCCATCGGCCGACGACACTTCGAGGGCAGGTATCGATATCCCGAGGGACGGATCTCGATCGGCTAACCAAAAAGCCCTGTAGGGCGGGGCCTCAGACCCTGCCGGCACCGCAACCCTGTAGGGCGGGGTCTCTGACCCTGCTGGTGCGAAGGTATCTAACCTATTCCACAGTATCACTTTTAGCTGGATAAGTATTAGCATTGGGTAGGTGTATCTTTTGAGTATGCTAAACAACATCACAGATAGCATCAAGAACGTAGCAAAGGATTATTATTGCGATAATAATGTATTGCTTATTAATGCCGACGTATTTGATGTTTATGAAGTATTAAATCCTAATATGATAGATTGCATTTGGACAGATCCACCATATCTATTATCAAATAATGGAACCACTTGCATCGCAGGCAAAAGAGTTTCTGTTAACAAAGGTAAATGGGATGAGAGCAGAGGAGTACATGAAGATCATGAGTTCAATACAGAATGGCTTCATGAATGCTATAAGATACTTAAACTAACTGGAACAATATGGGTTTCTGGTACAGTACATGTATACTTAAGTATTGGAATGGCAATGAAGGAGCTCGGTTATAGGATACTTAATGATATTATCTGGGTGAAGAAAAACCCTCCCCCTAACCTTGGATGCAGGTGCTTTACCCATTCGACAGAAACACTTTTATGGGCTGCAAAAGCTCCAAAGGGAAGCGAGTTTAAATATACCTTTAACTATAAAAAGATGAAGGCTGAAAACCACGGTAAACAAATGAAAAATGTCTGGGTTTTTAATGCTCCCTCGAAGAACGAAAAACAATTTGGAAAGCATCCAACTCAAAAACCGATTAACCTAATCTCACGTTCCCTTAGAGCTTCTACTGAGCCAGGGTACCTTGTATTCGATCCCTTCATGGGAAGCGGTACAACTGGTATTGCTGCACTACTGAATGATTGTTTCTTTATAGGTGTTGAAAAAGAAAGTAAATATTATGATTTAGCATATAAGCGTATAGCATACGCTAGCGATAACAAATCTATTATTTCTGATATTAAAACACAAGAAGGATTAAAATTATTTTAGGAGCTTTCGATGAGAAGAGAAGAAGCGTTACAAAAACTGATAGAATTAAAAGGTTCCGACTTAGTTGAATTAGCTAAGTGCTATAACATTGATATATTATACAAACACGAGGATGGGCGTATAACAAAAAATAAAGGATGGGCAGGTATTGTCATTGAAAGGTGTTTAGGGTTACCATTTAATTCCGCACAGGCACCAAACTTTGGATCTTGGGAATTAAAGTTGGTATCATTACGTTACTTGAAATCTGGTATGCTTGTAGTGAAGGAAACAATGCAGATAACAATGTTAAACGATGATTATATTATCGAAACGCCTTTTGAAGAAAGTCATTTATTAACAAAAATGAGAAAAATGCTTGTTGTATCAAGAATATGGTATAACAAGATGGAGCCAAAATCAGAGTTTTATGATGTTGTGTCATTCAACCTAGAAGACAATAGTGATATATACAATCAGGTGCGAGATGATTATAATGAAGCAAGAAGAGCATTAATCAGAGGTGGTGTGCTAAAGAGTGAAATGGGTTGTTATATTCAACCTAGAACAAAGGGAAGAGGACACGGCTCTACTTCAAGAGCTTTTTATGCGCGTAGGAATTTACTTACTCGGATCATTCTAGGATAACCCATGCGCTCATATTCCGTCATTGGTCTCGGTGAGTTCGGCATGGCTGTCGCGCGGATGCTCTCCGACTTCCAGCGCGACGGCATCGCCGCCTACGACATCGACGTGCGCCGCGTCGAGATGCTCAAGGAGTTCGTGGCGGTGGCGGCGGCCCTCGACGCCACGGACAAGACCGCCCTGGTCGGCCAGGGCGTGGACCGCGACGACGTGGCGATCATCGCCATCGGCCACGACTTCCGCGCCAACACGATCGCCGCGCTCAACGTCAAGGAGCTGGGGGTCAAGACGGTCATCGCCCGGGCCTTGAGCGAGGAGCACGGCCGGATCCTGCGGCAGATCGGCGCTGACCGGGTGATCT
The DNA here is from genome assembly GCA_014728185.1 of Candidatus Coatesiibacteriota bacterium. Taxonomy (GTDB): domain Bacteria; phylum RBG-13-66-14; class RBG-13-66-14; order RBG-13-66-14; family RBG-13-66-14; genus WJMB01. The sequence continues at coordinate 2,182 of WJMB01000363.1, read as the reverse complement.
ACCCGGAGCGGGACATCGCGGCCAACCTGGTCCAGGCGGTGCTGGTGCCCAACATCATTCGCTTCAGCCGGGTGACCCCGGAGACGGGCCTGGCGCACATCACGGTGCCCCGGGGCTACGCCGGGGTGCAGCTCGGCGAGCTGGGGACCTCGGGCAAGGTGCGTGTGATCGCGCTGATCCGCCAGCCCGACTCCGACGCCAAACCGGGCGCGCCGCCCCAGGTCGACTCGGCCCCCCAGGCGGTCACCAAGGTCTCCGCCGGCGACACCCTGGTGGTCTTCGGTCCCAACGAGGAGATCAACCAGGTCGCCGTCTCGCTGTAGTGGAGGGGCCGCGAAGCGCCGCCGAGCTGCGGGAACTGCTTTCCACCCCCGCGAGCCTGCTCTTTCAGGGCCGGTCGCGGGGGTTGACTTTATCGCAGGTCGAGGATGGCGAGTTCGAGCGCGTCGGGCTGAGCGGCCTTGACGCTACCCTGGAGGTCCACGCCGCCGACCTGCGGGCCACCGTCGGCGCTTCGGTGACGCTGGGCGAACTCGAGGCGGCGGCCGGGGAGGCCGGATACCGTTTTCTCGGGTGCCCGCTGCTCGATCCAGGCGCCACGCTCTACGACCTGGCGTCGGCCCGGGTCTTCGAGCGCTTCCGGCCCGGCGGGCCGCGCCTGGCCGGACAGGTGACCGGCCTCTGGACGCCGACGCCGGGCTCCGCCGAACCGCTGCTGCTGGGCTGTCGCACGGCCAAGGGGGTTGCCGGTTACAACCTGGCCCGCACGGCGCTCCTGGGCCTGCCCAGCCTGCCGGTGACGCGCTACGAGGTTCTGCTCAAGCCGGGTTCAGGGAGGTCGGCCTGCCTGCGGCGGGCCTTCGCCGATTACCCGGCCGCCCGGGCCTTCCTGGATGGGCGGGCCGTCGAGCTGTGGGGTCTGCCGGGACTCACCGGCGCCGAGCTGCTGGCCGACGTCGCCGGCGCTGATCTGGCCGTCAGTTGCGCCGGAGTACACCGGGACCGGACCCGGAAGCGCCTGACCGATCTGGGTTTCGAGCGGCTGGAGCCCGACGACTGGCACGCCCGCAAGCGCAGCCTGCTCGCCGAGCTGGACGGTCGGCCCCTGAGTCTGACCACGGAGTTTCCGGCGAACGACTCGCTGAGCGGTTCACTGATCTACGGCGCGCCGCCGACGGGTCCCTGGCTGTTCTCGGCGGATGATTGGGTCGTCTCCGAGCGGAGCAATCCGGTGCTGGAGGAGCTCTGGCCCGAGGCGCGGCTGGTCCCGGCGGTGACTGTGGTGTAGTTCGGCCTGGTGTATGAAGGGACCGCTGTTGCGCGCGGGCGGACCTGTGGGTCCGCCCCAACGTAAGCAATATGCAATGAGGCGATTGGCTCAAAAAGGGCGGGGATGGAATCCCCGCCCGCATCACGCTATCAAGCCCCCGCTACCCGGACGGTCGGCTCTCGTGGCGGCGGTGGATCAGCCGGTAGTCTTTGGCCAGGCGGCCGTACCCCTCGGCCTCGCTCCGGGTCAGGTGGACCCGCTCACCCTCGGCGAAGGGCGGGTCGTCGTCCCAGGTGGCCTCGACCAGGGCGATCTCCGCCCTGGAGCAGACTTCGCCCAGAGCTTCGCAGGGGCCGGAGTCGCCGGAGAAGGCCAGGGTCTCCTCGCCCAGCTCTACGCGATAGGCCAGGGCGGGGATGGGCTCGCCGATTCCCGCCGCCGTCGAGCCGGCGTGGTTGACGGCGAAGGCCTCGACGCCCCAGGGGGCCAGCTCGAGGATGTCGCCGTCTTCCAAGGGGGTGTCTTCGATGACGAAGGGCAGGTTCGGGTAGAGGCTGCGGAAGGTGCCGATGATCCCTTCGGCCTCGAGGCAGCCCTCGGGGTAGGTGACGGTCAGTGGATCGCCCCGTCCCACCATTCGCAGGAAGCCCAGCAGGGAATGCAGGCCGCCCAGGTGGTCGAAGTGGCCGTGGCTGAGCAGCACGCCGTCGAGGTCCGCGGGATCGATCCCGGCCTCGAGCAGATCGCGCAGAGTCCCGTCGCCGCAGTCCAGCAGCAACGAGCAGCCGTCGAGATCCTCGGCCAGCAACTGGGTGGCCACCCCGGCGGAGGAGTGGAGCGTGGAGACGCGCAGGGTGCGGCCCGTATAGACCCGGTCGATCGGCATCATGCCCCCGTGGGTGGGTGGGTGGG
>WJMB01000362.1 GCA_014728185.1 Candidatus Coatesiibacteriota bacterium | reverse complement strand
CAGCGGTCACGAGAGCACCCGCCTGCACCGCAGCGGCGGCCGCCTGCCGGTCAGTGTGAGTATCTCGCCGGTCAACGACGCCGAGGGCCGCTTGCGCTTCCTCTCCTTCTGGTACCGGGACATCGGCCCCCTGCGGCGCACCCTGGACCGCTTGGCCGAGAGCGAGCGCAAGCACCGGCTGCTGCTGGAGAGTATCCCCTCGCCGGTGCTGGCCCTGGATCCGGATTTCCGCATCCGTTACTGCAACCCGGCCTTCGCCGCGCTGGTCGGCGAGGATATCGCCGAACTCGAGGGGCGCCGTCTGCCCGAACTCTTCCCCCGGCTGATCGATACTGAAGCCTTTCAGTCCGTGTGCGCAGCCCTGCGAAGTGATGAACCGCGCGAGGTGGAGCAGGCGATGGAAATCAAGGGCCGCCGGCTGCACCTGGCCGCCCGTATCCATCCGGCGCCCTGGGGGCTGCTGATCCTGGCCACCGACATCACCGAGCGCAAGCGGCAGGAGCTCAAGTTGCGCCACCTCAACCGGGTGATGCAGGGGCTGCACAGCGCCGGGCAACGCTCGGCCTCAATGAGCGACACCGCCAACCTCCTGGCGGTCTACGCCGAGAGCCTGGTCGAGGAGCACAGCTACGGCGGTATTTGGTTCATCATCCCGACGGAGAAAGACGAGGATGGCTGCGAGCTGATCATTAACGACGGCGGCGGTGTCGAGCGACGCTCTCTGGCCGGGCCGCCGCCGTGTTTGGAGGGGCTGGGCGACGTCTGCGCGGTGGTGACCGACGATCCGGAGTCCTGCGTGGATTGCGATATCTGCACGGCCTTCGGACCCCCGGAGCGCCGCAAGCCCATGCTGGTGTGGGACCTGCGCCACGGCGAGCGTCTCTACGGCTGGATCGGCGCCCTGGTGGAGGACGAGCTCGGAGTGGACGATCAACAGCGGGCCCTGTTCAGCGAGGTGGCCGCCGACGCGGCCTCCAAGCTGCACCGCATCGAACTGCTGCGCCAGCGTAGTTGGGCCGAGGCCGAGCGTGAGCAGCTCCACCAACAACTGGTTTCCAAGAACCGGGAGCTGGAACAGATCGTCTACATCACCAGCCACGACCTGCGCTCGCCGCTGTTGAACATCCAGGGTTTCAGCGGCGAGCTCAAGCTGCTCTTCGAGGAGCTGGGAGTGCTGTTGAAGTCGGCCTCCCTGCCCGTCGACCTCCGGGATGAGCTCGAACCCAAGCTCGAAGGGGACATCCCGGAGGCCCTGGGCTTCATCAATTCCAGCGTCTACCGGATGGACGGCCTGCTCAGCGGCCTGCTGCGCCTGTCGCGCCTGGGACGCCGGGCCCTTCGTTTGGAACGCCTCGATGTCGGCGCCCTCGTCGAGGAGATCCGCCACAACTTCATGTTCCGCATCGAGGAGCGCGGGGTGGAGTTCCTCATCGGCGAGCTGCCGCCCTGCCGGGCCGACCGTGATCAGCTCAGCCAGCTCTTCTCCAACCTGGTCGACAACGCTCTGAAATATCTCCAGCCCGGCGTCGAGGGCCGGATCGAGATCGGCGGCCGAAGCGTCGAGGACGGCGTGGAGTACTGGGTAGCCGACAACGGTATCGGCATCCCCCGACGCGAGCAGCAGCGGGTTTTCGAGGTCTTCCAGCGCATCGAGCGCGAGAAGCCCGCTCACTGGGCGGCGCCGGATTCCGGCGACGGCCTGGGACTGACCATCGTCCGTCGCATCCTGGAGCGTCACGGCGGCGGTATCCGCCTCGAATCGGCCCCCGGGGAGGGCAGCCGCTTCATCTTCACCCTGCCCGGCGGCGAGACCCAGCCCGGGGAGCGCATCCCGGAAAGCAATCCGGAAACGAATGATGAATAGACCGCGCGCCAAACATAAAGATAAGCCCGCCGGGCAGAACCGTGCCATCCTGGTCGTCGAGGACGACGTGGGCCTCAACCTGCTCATCCGTCGCCGCCTCGAGCGCGAGGGCTACCAGGCCGACGGCGCCGGCGACGGCGCCGCGGCCCTGGAGTGGGTCGCCGACAACCAGGACGGTCCGCCGCCGCTGCTCCTGCTCGACTACCTGCTGCCCGACGGCAGTTGCGACGGTTTGATCGAGCGAATGCGCGAGCGGAGGCACCACGCCGAGTTCATCATCATGACCGGCCAGGGCAACGAGAAGGTCGCCGTCGAGATGCTCAAGCTGGGCGCCCGGGACTATCTGACCAAGGAGGCCGACTTCCTCGACCTGCTGCCCGAGGTGGTCGGCGAGACCTTCCGGCGTATCGAGACCGAGGAGCGCCTGGAGCGCGTCGAGCGGGAGCTGCGCACCAGCGAGGAGCGCTTCCGCCAACTGGCCGAGAACTTCCGCGACGCCCTGGTTATCTTCGACTATTCCAGCGGCGAGACCCAGTACCTCAATCCCGCCGCCGAGCGACTGTTCGGCCGCAACAACCGCGAGCTGGCGGGACTCAACCCCACAACCATCATCGGCGAGCTGATCCATCCCCACGATCGCGACCGCTTGACCGAAGAGTTCGGGGAGGCCAAGCGGCGTCGGGAGGCCGAGAACTGGAAGGGCACCTTCAAGACCACCTTCCGCATGGTGCATCCCGAGCAGGGCGAGCGCTGCATCCTCCAGCTCTCCTATCCCCATCGCGGCATCGCGGACAAGCTGGGGTTGCACTACCACATCTTCCGCGACATCACCGAGCAGCGCCGTGCCGAGGAGCGCATCGCCGAGCGTCTGCGTTACGAGGAGGCCGTGGCCTTCTGCTCGCGGCTGCTGGCCGAGGAGGAGTCCCTCGAACGGGCGTTGCAGCGTCTGCTGGGGCGTCTGCTCGAGCTGGTCGAGGTCGATCGCGGCGTCATCTACTCCCTGGGTGATCGAACGGGCGGTGTCGAGGTTCTGGCCCACCTCGATTCCCGGCATCCCGATTCCGCCGCGCCCTCGCCGACGAAGCTCAACGACGAGCTGACCGCCGAGTTGGAGAAGGGACGTCCGACCCTGGCGCGATCCGGTTTGCTCGAGGGTCGCAATCCTGGGGAAATCGCCGGTAAAAACCCGGACGACCCTGAAGATGGGGTGGTCCTGCTGCTGCCCGTCTTCTCCCAGCGCCGACTCTGGGGCTGCATCGTCCTGGACCCCGGTCGGTCTCGCCGCTGGGCCGACGAGGACCTGCGCCTTTTGCAGACCGTGGCGGAAATGCTGGGCTCGTCCCTGGAGCGTCGCCAGAATCGGCTGGCCATCCTGGAGAGCAAGCGCCGCTGGGAAGCCACCTTCGACACCGTACCCGACCTGATCTTCCTCATCGACGGCGCCGGCCTCATCTACCGGGTCAACCGCGCCCTCTGCGAGCGTCTCGGCGTTGAATACCATCAGCTCATCGGCCGGCACTACGGCGAGGTGCTCTACGGCGATGCGCCGCCCGAGAGTTGCCCCGTGGCCCGGATGCTTCGCGAGGGCCGGGAGTGGATGGCCGAGATCGAGCTCTTCGGCGGCCAGTTTCTGGTCAGCTCCTCACCGATGCACGCCGACGGTGAATCAGCCGGTGGAGTCACCGTGGCCCGGGACATCACCGAGCTCAAGCAGGCCCAGCGCCTGATCGCCGAATCGGAGATCCAGTACCGCGAGCTTTCCGCCCAGCTCGAGGGCGTGCTCAACGCCATCACCGACCGTTTGACCTATTACGACAAACGGGGCAATCCCGTCTGGGCCAACCGCGCCGCCGGTAAGGCCGGTGTGAGGGCGGGAACCGTCATCGCGCGAGCCCTCTCCAGCGGTCGGCTGGAGTACGAGCAACTGCGACGCCAGGATCCGGACAGCAATGAAGAGCACTTCTTCGACATCATCGCCTATCCGATCCACGCCGGACCCGACGAGAACCCCCGGCTGACCGGCGTCATCGAGCTGGTGCGCGATGTGACCGATCGCGAGCTGCGCCAGGAGCTGCGCCAACGCCAGGCGATCATCGAGCAGATCGAGCAGATCTTCTCCACCATCCGCCACGAGATGGGCAACACCCTCAACACCCTCAAGGCCAGCCTGACCGCGCTCTCGCGGAATATCGAGCGTCTGAGTCCGGAGCGGCGCGCCTTCTACCTCAAGCTGGCCCTGGACACCTTCCAGGTGGCCGAGCGCCTGCTGACCAGTTTGCGTGAGTACCAGCGGCTGGAGCAGCTCACGCCGCGGCTGGTCGTCATGGACGAGTTCCTGGAGCAGAAGGGCGCCCTGTTCCGCGAGACGGCCCGCGGCCACGGCATCGAGGTCCTCGTCGCCACCGGCGCTCCCGGAGCCCTGATCCGCATCGACAACGACGCCCTGTTCCGCGTGTTGATCAACATCTTCGACAACGCCTTGAACGCCTGCAAGAGTGTCGATGATCCACGCATCGTGCTGGCCAGCCGACTCAGCGGCCGCCACGCGATTATCAATCTGATCGACAACGGCCCCGGCATTCCCGAAGACGTGCTGGCCCACGCCTTCACCCCGCTGTTCACCACCCGGCCCGAGGGAAGCGGCCTGGGACTGGCCATCGTCCAGAAGCTGATGCAGCAGATGGAGGGCCGCGTCCAACTGGCCAGCGTGCCCGGAGCGGGCACCACCGTGACCCTGATCCTGCCCCTGGCCGAGTGAGTAAATTGTCCAGGACCTGGTCCGCTCGTTACTATCATGAGGCGCTCTGGGAAGGGGCTCCCTAGTCGGCAACGGGCTGTGGCATACGTATTACACTCCCTGAAAAAGGCAGTTATTGGCGATTAAACCATGCGCATTGGTTTGTATTGTGGTAGTGATTATCACACGCGCTTGAACAGATATGTATCGCTAATAGCCTGATATGTAGTGGCTTATAGCTGTGCTAGTTGTCCCTGTTTGTGTGTTGCCAGGTGGAACAAAACCAGACATGCTCGATAAGGCCGCTTTGAGGAGCAACCTGAGAGTCGGGAAGCAGCGATTCCTGATTTGCATCCCGGGCATCCCCGGTATTATGAGTATAAACGCTTTCATATAGCGACTTTAGCAGGTATGAAAGCTCTTTGGCTCGTCGAATATAAAACCTTTCGTGAGGTAGTTGTCAGCACTTCCTTTCTAAATGCCGCTCTATTGCATTTGGCATCACACGCGACCTCGGACCAGCCAACGTCAACTCGAAAAACCGACCCACCTCGAAAAGCTGCTGATACGAAGCTATGCCGAATGATGCTTGGCCTGCCAACTCAACCCCTCGGCGACTGCTAGTTATATATACATGATAAATGGTTGCTTAGCATTGACGAATCGTCATCGAAGCCCGTTGCGCCAGGCAGTTGATAATGGGGCTTCGTTACGTCGCAACGGGCAACCTTGGAATGTGAAAATCCACGTACCTGCCACAAGCAGCTCGCTCGATGTGCACATCCGATTGTCTGCTGACTGCATGTCTCAGCGCGTTATCCAGTAACACCATTGTCCGTGACCATTAAGTGATCCCTTGCAATTTAAAAAAGCCCGTTTCGTGAAAAGTTCGAGAGAATCATCCCTGGAATTATCAGCAGGTTACAATCATGATTCGGTTTGGACAGGGTATTCGATCGCCTATCTTTATAGCCTGATGGGCTTTCATATGCCTAGCATGGATATAT
>WJMB01000361.1 GCA_014728185.1 Candidatus Coatesiibacteriota bacterium | reverse complement strand
GACCTGCATCTGGCCGGCGAGCTGTGGGACCTGGAGGAGCTGACCCTGGAGACCCTGACCCTGGATGTGGCCTCCCTGGACACCCATGCCGAGATGCGCGGGGGGGTCAGCAATCTGCTGGGAACCCCCGAGGTGGCTCTGCTGCTGGACGCCCGGGTGGGGCGCATCGGTGAGCCGCTGGCCGTCAACACCGGGCCGTTGCAGGTCTCGGGCCAGGTCGGCCTGGAGCTGGAGATCACCGGCTCGACGGCGGGCCGGCGTCCCCTGGAGCTCGACGGCCGGGTGCGCTTCCACCAGCTCAACGCCTCCCAGGGTGCCGTCTTCCGTGTCGAGGGTCTCGAGGGCGAGCTGCCCATCGATCAGGGGCTGATACCCACCGCGCCCCTGCCCCTGCCCGGTTCACGGGAGACCGAGGTCTCACCCTACGTCGAGCGGCGCTACGACATCCTGAAACCCTTCACTCCGGAGCCCAACCTCTACATCGCCCAGGTGAACGCCGGAGGACAGACCATCGAGGACCTGGAGCTGACCTGGGAGCTCAGCGGCGGCGCTCTGCACATCTGGCGCCTGGGCCTGAGTGCCCTCGAGGGCGACATCCGCGGCGAGGTCCACCTCTACCTGGATCGCGAGAAGCCCCGCTACAACACCCGGCTGGTCTTCGGCGGCGTCAACCTGGGCCGTCTGGTCGAGGGGCTGGAGGCCGACGAGACCTCGGCGATCAACGGCGACCTGACCCTGGCCGGCGAGGGCTTCGACTTTCTGGGCGATTTCAACGTCGAGGGCTCGGTCAATGTCACCAAGATAGGCCGGCAGGTCGTCGACCGCCTGCTGCTCTTCATCGATCCCGAGGAGTCCGATCCCTCGATCACCTCGGTGCGCAACCTGCTGGGACGGGTGGGCCGCCAGCCCAAGCTGCTCAAGATGGACCTGAAGAACCAGAAGCTGACCCTGGAGCTGCACATCGAGAACACGGGCTTCAGCCTGCTGTCCCTGTTCGCCTCCTTCGTCGACATCAGCCGGATCGTCATCCCGCGCATCCCCGTGGGCAACATCCTCGAGCGCATCGCCGCCGAGGCCCAGACGCCGGGCTAGTCCGCCGGGTGGACGGCTCGACTGCGCCGTCCGTCAAAAACTGGATAAACGAACAAGCGGCGGGGTTGAGCTCCCCGCCGCTTCCTTATCCACGGCCGCCGCCGGCCTGACCACTTGATGCAGGACGGGGACTTCGTTGCCAACTACCGCCGCTACGGGGGGTCGGCGGTCATCAGCGCGCCCGGCGGGTCAAGCTCGGGATGCCTCCGGCGGGGCGGGGAGGCCGGTGAACGACCAAGCAGGCGAGGGTATGGAAAAACGGGGCATACCTCGCCCCGCTAAACCCGCTGATCCCGTCCCGCGGTTGGTCTTGCTTCGTCCGGGATATCGCCGGGGACGAAAAGACATAAGAAAGCGGGGGGCTGTGTAAGCCCCCCGTGGTAGGCCGTGAAGGAATCGAACCTTCAACCCACTGATTAAGAGTCAGTTGCTCTGCCAATTGAGCTAACGGCCCGGAGTGCCGTCGGCGCTCAGGGCGCGACGGCGCGTGGTATTGTACGCACTGGACGGGGGGGATGTCAAGGGTCGAGGACGCCGAGGTCGTGGCCGCTCATGATCTGGTGGAGCTTGTGGCTGTTGAGGTCCAGATCGAGGGGGGTCACGGAGACGCAGTTCTCGAGGATGGCCACGTAGTCGAGCTCCGGGTTCTCCTCGTCGTCGATTTCGCTCATCTTGCCCGAGAGGCGCCAGCCACCGTCGTCGTCGTCGCGCCGGTAGCGGGTGTCGAAGCCGAAGCGGCCGTGGCGGGTCAGCCGGATGCCGCGCAGCTCGGCGGGGGGGATGTTGGGGATGTTGATGTTGACGCAGGTGAAGGGGGGCAGTCCGAGTTCGAGGAAGCGGGCGCAGAGACGGGCACTGATCCGGGCGGCGTTCTCGAGGGCGCCCTCGACGGGGGCGCCGCCGGGGGGGCGGTTGAAGGTGCCCAGGCTGACGGCCACCGAGGGGATGCCCAGGAAGGCTCCCTCCATAGCGGCGCCCACGGTGCCCGAGTAGAAGATGTGAGTGGCCAGGTTGAGACCGGAGTTGATCCCGCTGACGACGAGGTCGGGGCCGTAGCGCACGGGGGGGACGGGCTCGTCTTCGCGGATAACGGGGTCGGGTTCGCCGATGCGGCTGTAGAGATTGCTCACGGCGTACTTGACGCAGTCGGCGGGCTTGCCGTCGGTGGCCACCGCGCACATTCCCTCCTCGATGGTCACCTCGGAGACCTGGATGGAGCGGTTGAGGGTGATGGCGTGGCTGGCGCCGGAGCGCTCGAACATCGGCGCGCAGATCATCAGCTCGCCCAGCTCGCGCAGGCGGCGGGCCAACAGATGCAGGCCCGGCGAGTGGACGCCGTCGTCGTTGGAGAGCAGCAGATGGTGCTTGGTCGTTTTTGTCATTGCTCCGTCGGGGGGCGGGGAGTACAAACTCCCGGTGAGGGTCGGAGGATCACTCGGCTTCGTAATCGGTGACCAGGCGCTCGTAGTGTTCGTGTATCATCCGGGCGTCGAAATCTCGCATCTCCGCCAGCATCGAACGCAACTCGTCGTCGGAGAAGTAGTCCATGACCGGACGGAAGAAACCGCGATCCTCTTTCATGATGTGTCGGGGATAGAACTCGACCAGCTCATTAAGCAGCTCGGGAAGTCGTCCCAGGGAGTCCTCGTTCCGGTAGGTTCGGGCGGCTTCGAGTAACTCGCCGACGAGCGTCGACCGCACCGCCGGAGAGCAGCTTTTCAAGGGCCTCGTTGAGGACGGCAATCAAGCGCTCGATCAGCCGGTGTTCGATCATCAGTGGGGCGATAGGCAGTGGGACGGGACGTTTATTGGACATTGGTTCACCTCACGTTTTTTCGGGAATACTCTTGGGATAGAGCAATAGGATATTGATACTGTCAACGGCCGATGGATCAGTTGTTTAGACTGCTTGTTTGTTGTGGGTTTGGGGGTTGATGCCGTATGAGGTTTTACGATGCACCGGCTTCGATGCACCGGCTTCTAAGATGTGTATTGAGGGCGTTCCGCTATTCTTGTAATGCTGTTCCGACTGAAGGCGTTGTCTCAAGTGCTCTCCAGATGATCCTGTTTGGTCGCTGGTGCGCCTGATAGTCGCCTTTGTGGACGTACGTCACTCGTCGCGGGTCCAAATGGTGCGGAAGCGGCGGCGGCGCGGGCCGCCTATCCCGCCTCTCAACAGCGTCAGCGAGGCGTAGCCCTTCAGCACCGCGCCGAGGTCGGTGTCGGCGTTGCCCTCGTCGGGGGAGGCTTCGTCGCTGAGCTCGACGGCGTATTCCGCCCCGTTGGTCTGGCGGTAGCGCACGCCGTAGCGCAGGCGG
>WJMB01000360.1 GCA_014728185.1 Candidatus Coatesiibacteriota bacterium | reverse complement strand
TCCGAGACCGGTCCCGCCGTAGTGACGGGTCAGGGTCGAGTCGACCTGGTAGAGGCGCTCGAAGATCTTCTCGAACTCGCTTTCGGGGATGCCGATGCCGGTGTCGGCGACGGTGAAGTGATAATCGTCCTCCTGCTCGCGGACGCTGATGGTCACCGAGCCCTCGCCAATGGTGAACTTGTTGGCATTGGAGAGCATATGAACGAAGGCGGTGTAGAGCTTGCCCTTGTCCACGTTGAGGATCACCGGGTCCTTGGGCAGGTCAAGGACCAGCTTCATCCGCGGGGTGTCCAAAAACTTGTCCTGGTTTTCGAAGAAGTCCTCGAGCATGGCCGAGATGTCGGCCTCTTCGAGCTCCAGGATGTACTGGCCCGATTCGAGCTTCAACAGGTCCAGCAGCTCGGTGATCAGCTTGGTCAGGTGGTCGGACTTCTCGACAATGGTCCGCAGCAGATCGAGCTGTTTCTCGTTGACCTCGCCGATGATGCGATTGTACATCAACTGGGCGTAACCCTTGATGACGGTCACCGGGGTGTTGAGCTCGTGGGAGACCATGGAGACGAAGTCGGACTTCATCTGGTCGAGCTTGATCAACTCCTCGTTGGCCAGGGCCAGGGCCAGGGCCTTCTCGCGCAGCTCCTGGTAGAGGCTGATGTTGTGCAGGGCCTGGGAGAGCTGGTCGGCGACGGTCTCCAGGGCCGAGATGTCGGCGGGGTCGAAGGCGGCGATCTTGTTCGATTGGATATCGAGCACCCCGATGGCCTCGCCCTCGACCAGCAGGGGAATGCTCAACTCGCTGCCCACCTCGAAAACGTCGACGGGCTGGACGTAACGCGACTCCTTGTAAACGTCGGAGACGTAGCGGGTCATCCCGGTGCTGGCGGCCCAGCCGACGATGCCCTGATCCAGGTAGAGGCTGTAGCCCACACTGATCAGGACCTCGTAGAAGCCGCTGATGGCTTCGAGGACCAGCTCTCCGCCGGATTCATCGACCATGAAGACGGCGATGTTGTCGTAGTCCAGGCTGTCCTTGAGGGCGTCGACGGTCTGGGTGATCAGGGTCTTGCGGTCGAAGGAGGACAGGGCCAGGCGCCCCAGCTTGTTGATGATCTTGAGCTGTTCCTGACGCCGCAGGATCTCGCGCTCGGCCCGTTTGGCCGTGGTCACGTCGCGCAGCGAGCCCTGGTAGACGCCCGCGGCTTCGCTGAATAGGGTGAAGCGCTCCTTGCGTTCGACGTTGAGCAGGATGGTGCGCTCACCCTCGACGGGGTGCTCCAGAATGAACTCGATCTCCTGGGGACCCAGCCCGGAGTCCAGGCGCTCCAGGGCTCGCACCAGGGTTTCCCGAGACTCGCCCCGGACCAGCTCGGTTATCCGCAGACCCTCGAGCTCCTCGTGCCCGCGCCCGCTAAGCTCGACGAAGCGCCGGTTGATGTTGAGCAGGTTCCAGCCCGCGTCCAGGTCGAACAGGGCGTCGGAGGCGTCGCGGAACAGGGAGCGGAACTCCTCGCGGGAGCGGCGCAGGTTCTCTCGCAACCGGGCGGTGGCGATGGCCTGGGCGGCCAGGTTGGCGAAGGACTCCAGGGGCTGGATGCTGAACTCGGTGGGCACCAGGCCGTCGCGGGGATCGTCGGCGGAGATCATCCCCAGGAACTCGCCGTGCTGACCGATCAGGGGAACGAAGAAGAAGTCGTTGGGGTCCCAGTCCTGGAAGGAGCCCGGATCGGCCCGCGAGGGGATGCTCTGGTCGACGAGCAGTCCGTCGGCCCGGGCGGCGGGCAGGTAGTAACACTTGCCGATGGTCAGCGCCCGTTCCTGGATCTCCTCGATACGCTCCCGGGTGGTCGGCGGGCCGCTGAGCAACTGCTGGATCTCGGCCTCGGAGAGGTTGGAGAAGGCGAAGCGATGCAGGACATCGTCCTCCATCAGCGAGAGCACCGCCCGTTGGAAGGTCGAATGGTTGGTGATTGCGTCGACCACCCGGCGGCAGATATGGACCAGGTCGTTCTCGGCCAGGATCTCGGCGCCGATGTTGTTGAAGTCGCGCAGACGGGCGTAGGACTCGTCGAGCTCGGCCAGAGCCCGGCGGCGGCGCTCCTCGGCCTGGGTGGAGCCGATCCCCTGGGCCAGGTAGCCGGCGAAGGTCTCGAACTCGTTGAGGTTGAGATCACTGCGGCGGGGCAGCATCAGCGCCAGGCCCTCGAAGCCGGTGCGGGAGAACAGCGGGCAGGCGATCAGGCAGCAACCGCCGAGTTTTTCCATGTAGCGCACACTTTCGGCGGCGTTGCGGCGAATCTCATCGGGCAGGGATTCCAGATCATCGAGCCTGACCGGACCGCGTCTATCGTGGACCAGATCGACCAGATAATCCAGCACGGGTTGGAAGCGCGGTTCGAATTCGTCGATCTTGACTCGCCGCTCCGCGGGTACACGCGGGCTGTAGACCACCGGCGAGACGGAATAGCGGTAATCGGAGGCGGAACGCGGGCCGTCGGGTTCCGGTTGTGCGCCGACGACGGTGAAGACCTGAACCGCCAACAGATCCAGCGCCTCGACGATATGGCCGCTGACCAGGGTGATGACCTGCTCCAGATCGCCGCCGACGGTCAGCGCGCGGTTGATCGAGCGCAGGTTCTCGAGGGAGCGGCGGCGCTCGCGCCGGGCCTGGAGGAGCTCTCCGGTCATCTCCTCGCGCAGGCGGCGGGACTGTCGACGCCAGAGCAGGGCGCCCAGAGCCACGGTGAACAGCACCAGAACACCGAAGACTATCCAGTTGCGACGCTGGGTCTGGGACAGCGGGGCGATGACCTCGTCCCAGGGCAGCACGGCGACCAGGTAGAAGCGGTGCCCGCCGATGTTCAGCGGACTGTAGTGGACGACCAGGTCTTTCTCGGGCGCGTTTTCGGAGCCACCGCCGTCGCTCAACCGGGCCACCCCGGGCAGCCCCAACTGCAGGCGCAGACCGAGCAGCTCGGTCACCGCGGAGTCCTCGGCGCCGAAGTAGTCGAGCATGTTCACCAGGGGCGGCGTTTGCTCGCAGTTGTCGATCATCCCGCCGTCCTCATCGATCAGGAAGCGGCGGCAGGCCTGTTGCCCGTCGTCGAAGAGCCGCTCGACAAAGGTAGAAAGACTGACCGTGCCGACCAGGACCCCCTCGATGTCCGGCAGGTTGAGCGGCTGGTTGATGGTGAACTGGACGTCACCGGCGTAGTTGAAAGGGGCCGAGATGATGGTGCGTTGGGTGCGCTGTGCCTCGATGAAGGACATCCCGGCTCCGCAGGAACCGCTCTCGGGCTCGGTCAGGTTGGGGCCTTGGATGGGATAATCCTCGGGTACGGCGTAGACGGACTCCAGGTCTTTATTGATCAGGTAGACGCGTACGAGGGCCGGGATGTGCCGGTGCCGGGCTCGTTTGTAGATCAGGTTGATGCCCAGCTTCACATCGTCGAGATCGCCGACGACGCCGGTGTCGCTCAGGGTCTCCAGTGAACCCTCGTAGTCCGCCACGGCGTCTAGGATCGAGGCCGCCTTGCTCTGGGCCAGCGCCTGCTCACGTTCGGCGAAATCCACCAGGGCGCTTCGCTGAACGTTGGCGTCCAGAACCACCCCCACCGTGGTGATGATGATCAACAGCGCGGGGAAGATGATCCAGATATAACGGGTGGTACTATGGGGCATGGGGTGGCGGGGTCGACCGCTGGAGAATAGCCGGTGTGTCGGTCAACGCGAAATCGCCGGGAGCGAGGAGGTCATCGGCGCTACCGACGGCGACAACGTATAGAATAGCATAGCTTTGGGTCGATTGGGAGAGTGGTTGACGCCGGCTCTCAACCCCGCCGCCGCCCCAGGGCCAGGATCAGCTCGGTGGTGAGCAGCAGTGCGGCGAGGATCAGCAACCAGCGCCACAGCGGCAGGGGCGCCGATCCCGCCGAGGCGGCCAACTCGTCGAGCTCGACGACCTCTACACCATCGCCGATCAGCGTGCGATACTCCTCGACGGCGGGTTCACCGAGGCGCCCCTCGCCGGGCGGGGCGTTGATGGCCAGGGGCCTCCCTTGGGGATCGTCAGCATCACCGAGCCGCCAGAAGCCCAGCAGATCCAGCTCGACCCCGCCGCCGACGGCCTGGCGGCGCTCCCCCAGGGGGTCGATCAGCCACTGCCCCGGCTCCAGCCGCAGCGTGTCGCCACCGGTGCGGACGGAGGTCGGCGTTTCGCCGTGAGCGGTCAGGCGCAGCGTCTGCAACATCAGCGGCGCCCAGAGCTCGGAGACGGGCAGGGCGCCGTCGGCGGCGCGGTAGGGCATGAGCCACAGCATCAACCGGCGGCCGTCCTCCTCGCGCAGGGCCAAGGCGGGCGAGCCGTTGCCGTACTCCAGCAGCACCCGCCAGTTTTCGTCCAACCGCACCCGGGGAGCCCGACGGACCAGACCGCCGCGTTCCAGAATCCCGGCGGCGCCGCCCAGCGCGGAGGTGATCGGATTGTCGCCACCCGGCGGAGCGACCAGACCCAGAGTGCGGTCTTCGCCGCCGGACACCGCGGGCGTCAGTAACTCCAGGCCCAGTTCCGGCATCGAAACCGGTCGCTCGGCGGGCACCAGGATCAGGGCGTCGGCGTTCGCGGTCAGAGCGTCGAGGCGCGGGTACACAACGACGACCACCTCGGCGGCCTGCGCACTGCCGACAGTCTCGGCCAGCCCCGGTGAGGAGCGCAGCAGCAGATCCAGGGCCGGAACGGAGGTTGCCGGATAAACCCGGGGCGGCTCGGGGAGCCGCAACACCAGACGGCGGGCGTCGTCGGCGGCCAGGGCGTCGCGCTCCTCGGCCTCCAGCACCAGCGCGCTCCAGCCCGACCCTTCGGCGTTGAGGGTCAGCGAGCCGGCTCCGCTGAGCTCGCGACGCTCCAGGACGCGACCGTCGGCGACCAGCTCGTACCGGCGGCTCGGGCCGCTCACACTCGCCCGCAGCTCCAGGGGCACTCCGGCCAGGGGCAGGGGATTGACCGGCGATAGCTCCTCTACGCCGCCGTTGTTCACCGCGCCGCCCACGGGAACCAGGCGCAGCCGCCCCGGATAATCCAGCCCCTCCGGGTTGTCGGGGCGGGGCAGGTCCGAGAGCAGCAGCGTCAGCGTCGCTTCCTCGCCGATGAGCGCGGCGGCGTACTCCAGAGCCCCGCGAACATCGCTGCCGCCCACGCCGACCTCCTGACGGCCCAGGGCCTGGAGGGCCGCGCCGGGATAGGCTCCGGCGACGATGGGCCGCGGCGCGGCGTCGAAGGCGACCAGATCGACGACGGCGGTCTCGGGCAGACCGCGCAGCCAGGCGGCCAATGCCTCGACGGCCCGCTCCCAACGGCTGTGGTCCACCTCGTCCTCGACGCTCATCGACAGCGAACGGTCGAGCAGCACCAGGGTACGTTTCGGCGCGACGGCGCTTTCGGGCAGATAGAGCGGACCAGCGGCGGCCAGGATCACCGCCGCCAGGGCCAGCATGCGCAACAACGTCAGCAGCAGCTCGCGCAGGCGCAGGCGGCGGCTCTGCTCGGCGGCGGCCTCACGGACCAGCTTGAGCGCCGGGAAGCGCCGGCGGCGTCGCAGACGGCGACGCCACCAATAGACCAGCAGCGGCGCCAGCACCGCCGGCAGGGCCCAGAGCAGCCAGGGGTGGGTGAGTTCGATCATCGTGTTCGACGGCCGCTCACGGCGCTGATCAGGCGCAGGCGGCGGATGAGGAAACGGCGGAGGGGCAGCCGGAAGGAGCCCGAGGTGGTCAGGCGCAGGTAGTCCGCCCGCCGGGAGCGCAGGCGCCGTTCCAGTGTGCGGTAGTACTCCTCGGCCAGCCTCCCGAAAGACCTGGAGAGGCTCTCGCCGTCGACGGTCAGCGTGCCGCCCTCCTCGGCGTCCTCCAACAGCAGGGGACCGCGCAGGCGGGGCTCGACTTCGTCATCGTCGAGGAGGTGCAGCACCAGCGCCTCGTGGCGGCGCGAGGCCAGACCGGCCAGCGCACGATCCAAACCGTCACCGGATTCCCAGAGGTCGCTGATCAGCACGAACAGGCCGCGCCGTCTGGCCCGCGGGGCGGCCTGGCGCAGCAGGGCGGCGAAATCGGTCCGTCCACCGGGACCGGCGGCCTCGAGCAGGGAGAGCGCTTTGCCGAGTTGCAGCGGGCCGCGCCGCGGCGGTAAAAGCTCGCCCAGACCGCTGGAGAAGGTGCCCAGGGCCAGGTGATCGCCCTGGCGCACCACCAGATAGGCCAGGGCGGCGGCCAGGGTGCGGGCGTAGTCCAGCTTGGTCATCCCACCGGAGCGCTCCCCGGCGTAGTTCATCGACTCCGAGGTGTCGATGAGAAGCCAGACCCGCAGGTCGGCTTCCTCGAGGTAGGTCTTGACGTAGAGGCGGTCGGTCTTGCCCCAACTGCGCCAGTCCACCCGGCGGGGATCGTCGCCGGGGCGGTAGGGCCGGTACTCGGCGAACTCCTGGGCCGCGCCGCGCAGCGGCGAGGGGTGCAGGCCGGCCAGCAGGCCCTCGACCAGCAGCCGCGCCCGCAGGCGCAAATCGCCCACGGCGGCCGCCGAGCGGGGGTCCAACAGGCCGCGCTTGTCATAAGCTTCCATCAGGACCTAGTTTAGCACAGCCGGCTTTATTCCGCTCCCCCCGCCGTTGTATACTCGTTTTGGATCAAAAAGCCCCAACGGAGCGCTGATAACGAAGGGCGCTCGGTATAATATGATCATGCGAGACTAGACCGGCACATGATGCTTAGGGATCGTATAATCTGTTCGAACCGTGTTGCGATTGTAATCTGCTGATAATACACGTGTAGTGACAGATGGGCCTGTCACTTATCAGCAGGAAAAAATGGCGGTTGCAAGGGGCCTGCTCTGTATATAACCTACCCTGCATGGCAGCCGGCAACTAACGACCACCCGATGGCTACTCGACTCATAACTGCATCATTATCAAGCAATAAGGCTGCGCATGCCAGTATCTGGATCAAAGTCGGATGCACCCGAACTGCGAACACCTGCTCGGTGAGCCTTTCAATATCGGCCCTGATTTGGTCCGATCACGTCCCATAATGCCAATGCTTATTATAGTACGGCGCTTAGATTTCAACTGATGTTGTCGGGCCGTGAAAGTAACGTAGTCGATCAAACTGACCAGAATCGTCGAGGCGCGAAACCAGGATAAGTGAAGCCCTTTCCATCTGCCACAAACATAATATGCAGCTCGCATGCTCTGCCAACAGCTAACTGCTTGATTAATGTTAATGTTTATCACACGTGACTGATCAGTCTAGTATCACTAAAAGCTTGTTATTATGTTTCTTATAGCTGTACAAGCTGCAACCGTTAATGCGTTGCCTGGCGGCATAAAACATGCTCCGAAAGGTCG
>WJMB01000059.1 GCA_014728185.1 Candidatus Coatesiibacteriota bacterium | reverse complement strand
GCGTTGGCACGTTTCTTGCGGAAGGGGGCGCTGATTTGTCGGACCGGCGCGCGAGGGCGCAAGAAACGTGCCAACGCCTCGCCGCCGGATGCGCGGCGGTGCTCGGGCGGCCGAGACCTGGTTTGGCGGAGGTCGCGGGACTAGCCGGAGCGTTTGTGGTGAAAAGCCGTGTAAAGAGAAACGGGAGGGCTCGATGTCCGGCAGGGGACTCACGACACTCTTGCTTATTCTCAGCCTCCCGCTGGGTCTGCCGCTGCTTTCCGGCTGTGAAACGCCCGGCGGCAGCGGCGGAGATGACGACGGGTACGAGCTCGTCTACGAGGATCCGGAACATCACCAGGTCTGGTGGCCCGAGGTCGACGCCGACGGCGGGATGCTGGTTTGCGAGCGTCAGATCAACACCTACCCCCTGACCGACGGCGGACGCGTGCTGGAGTTAACGCCCGAGCCTACCCATTACTGTCTCTGCGTCATCATGACCCTGGACCTGGCGACGGGGGAGACACGGCAACTGACCAACGGCTCTTCGCGCTACAATGACTGGATGCCCAGCTTCTCCGCCGACGGTGACTGGATTCACTTCCTGCGCCAGGACGAGTTGCAGGACCCCGTGGTCTGGCACCTTTGTCGAGTGCCCCTCGACGGGAGTGAATCCCGGGTCGAGTACATCACCCACGGCGATCCGCCGATCTGGTGGTACGAGACCTTCGCCGACGGCGATCGCGCCCTGGTCAGCTACGTCGAGGGCGGGGAGTACCGCACCGGGATCATCGATCTGGCCACGGGGGTGATCAGCGAGCTCGAGCACGCCCGCGGGTACAAAAGCAAGCATCTGAATCTGACCACCGACGAGGAGCATTACTACGCTCTGACCTACACCGGTGATTCGCCCTCGGGTTACCGCATCTTCCGCCATCCCGTCGGGGCCGGCGAAGCCGAGCTTTTCGACGCCCCCGGGGAGTACGACGGCTTCATCCGGCTGTTCAACCTGTCTCCCGACGGGACGGAGCTGCTGGCTAATATCGGTTATTGCTTCGACAACCGGACATATCTGCAGGAGCTGCCCGAGGGCTCGCCCGCTCCCATCATCGACGACGAGCCCTACGTCAGCGAGATCCGCTGGGCCGCCGACGGGTATGTCTACTTCTGCAAAGAGGGCTATCTGCGGCGATACCGACCCTAACCCCAACATAACGAGACGACTGATGCCCGACAAGCAACTGCCAAAGAGTGAAGAGAACAAATACACGGCGGAGAACATCCAGGTCCTGGAGGGTTTGGAGGCGGTCCGCAAGCGCCCGGCGATGTACATCGGTTCGACGGGCGATCGCGGCCTGCACCATCTGGTCTACGAGGTTGTCGACAACTCCGTCGACGAAGCCCTGGCCGGCTACTGCGACCGCGTCGAGATCACCATTCACCCCGACAACTCGGTGACGGTGCTTGACAACGGTCGCGGCATCCCGGTGGGGATTCACAAGCGCGAGAACCGCTCCGCCCTCGAGGTGGTCATGACGGTCCTCCACGCCGGGGGCAAGTTCGACGACAAGACCTACAAGGTCTCCGGCGGGCTCCACGGCGTCGGCGTCAGCGTCGTCAACGCGCTGTCGGCCTGGTGCATGGTCGAGAGTCGGGTCGAGGGCAAGATCCACCACCAGCGCTACGTCCGCGGCCTGCCCCAGGGGCCGGTCAAGGTTATCGGCAAGACGAAGAAAACGGGAACCAAGACCTCCTTCCTGCCCGATTTTCAGATTTTCAAGGAGACGGAGTTCAGCTTCGACGTGCTGGCCAAGCGGCTGCGCGAGCTGGCTTTCCTCAACAGCGGCCTGCTGATCGTGCTGGAGGACGAGCGTGACGGCCGGCGCAAGGAGTACCGCTACGACGGCGGCCTGGTCGAGTTCGTCAAACACCTCCAGGCCGGTCACAGCGTGATCTACCCGGCGCCGATCCACATCTCCGGCGAGCGCGGGGCCGAGGACACCGGTGAAACCGGGGCCTTCTCCCTCGAGCTGGCCCTGCAGCACAACGACGGCTACTCGGAAAACATCTTCAGCTTCGCCAACAACATCAACACCGAGGAGGGCGGCACCCACCTCACCGGCTTCCGCACCGCCCTGACCCGGGTGACCAACGACTACGCCCGGACCCACGGCCTGCTGAAGAAAGACGCCTCGGCGTTGTCCGGTGAGGATATCCGCGAGGGCCTGGCCGCCGTGATCAGCGTCAAGCTGGGCAATCCCCAGTTCGAGGGCCAGACCAAGACCAAGCTGGGCAACTCCGAGGTGCGCGGCCTGACCGAGCAGATCGTCGGCGAGGCCCTGGGCGATTATTACGAGGAACATCCCGATGTGGCCAAGGCGATGATCGGCAAGGCCCTGGAGGCCTCGCGGGCCAGGATGGCGGCTCGCAAGGCCCGCAATCTGGCCCGGCGCAAGAGCGCCCTGGATTCGCTCAGCGCCCTGCCCGGCAAGCTGGCCGACTGCTCGGAGCGCGAGCCCGAGAACTGCGAGCTATACCTGGTCGAGGGCGACTCCGCCGGGGGCTCGGCCAAGCAGGGTCGCGACCGGCGCACCCAGGCTATTCTGCCCCTGCGCGGCAAGATCCTCAACGTCGAGAAGGCCCGCTTGGACAAGATACTCTCCAACAACGAGATCGCCACGATCATCACCGCCCTGGGCACGGGCATCGCCGATGAGTTCGACATCGGCAAGCTGCGCTACCACAAGGTCATCATCATGACCGACGCCGACGTCGACGGCAGCCACATCCGCACCCTGCTGCTGACCTTTTTCTACCGCTGGCTCAAGCCCCTGCTCGAGCAGGGCTACGTCTACATCGCCCAGCCGCCGCTCTACCGCGTCAAGCGCGGCCGCGAGGAGTTCTACATCGACAGCGAGGCCGAGATGGACCGCCTGCTGCTCGAACTGGGCTGCCGCGGCGCCAGCGCCACCATGGACAAGCGCGAACTATCCGAGGACGAGCTCTACGAGCTGGTCCGCCTGCTGCGCCGCGTCGAGATCTGCTACCACCAGCTCGAGCGCCGGGGCCTGGACGTCGACGAGTTCCTGGGCCTGGAGCGCGAGGGCCGCCTGCCCCGCTACTACCTGCGCGATCCCGACAGCGGCGAGGTAGCTTACGCCTACACCGAGGAAGAGCTGGGCGAGCTCGAGGAGCGCGCCGAGGCCGAGGAGGAGCTGGCCGATCTGCTCGGCGAGCGCTCGGGGGATTCGCGCAGCCGCGAGCCCGAGGAGTTGGGCGAGGCCCTGGAGATGATGACGCTGGCGCCCAAGCTGGCCGCCTTCGATCTCGACCTCTTCAACGTCGAGCGCCCCGGCGTCACCCTCAACCTGGGCAAGGACCTGGTGCGCAACCTCAAACGACCCATAGAGCTCCTCGAGGCCCTGCGCTCCGCCGGGCTCAAGCAGTTTTCCATCCAGCGCTACAAGGGCCTGGGTGAAATGAATCCGGATCAGCTCTGGGAGACCACCATGGACCCGGCCTCACGGACGCTGTTGCGCGTCAGCGTCGAGGACGCCATGGCCGCCGAGGAGACCTTCAGCGTGCTAATGGGCGAGAAGGTCAAGCCTCGCCGCGACTTCATCCGCAGCCACGCCCTCGAGGTCTCCAACCTGGACGTCTAAGCGCCGGAATCCACCGCCGGATGATCCCCATCCGAAAAGGGACCGCCCCGGGGCGGCCCCTTTTGCATCTCTTGGCGATAGACGCTACCAAGACTTGAAAAGCACGATCTCGGTTTCCTGGTCCAGGATAACGAAGGCGTAGGGATCGGGCAGGACGAAGATGTCCTCTTCGTACTGGGTGTCCTGGTCGGCCTCGGCGTAGAAGTTGACCAGCACGACCACCCTATCCAGCAGGTCGTCGTCGTAGCCGACCATGAAGGCGTAGTCGTAAGCGTTCAGGGGTGCCGGGTGGTCCTCCATCGTCGTGACGGCGGCGTCGATCAGGCTGTCGACCTTGTCGTCGTCGGGCGGGGTGATCTCCTCGGTCATGTCGGGGGTTTCCTGCTCGAGGTCGCTCTCGGTGGTCCCGTCGTAATGGACCAACACGCCGTAAGCGGCGTCCTCGGCCTGGTTGGTGTAAAGGGCGCCCCAGGCCGGATTGTCGGGCTGCTCGTCGAGCTCGCCGTCGGTATCGACCCACAGCCCGACGACGCCGACCAGCTTGTTCTCGGCGTCCCAGCCGTCGGCCAGGGGATCGGCCTTGGCCAGGGCCCAGGAGAGGGTCTTGTTGGAGCCCCCGCCGCCGTCATCGTCGGAGCCCGTGCCGCTGTCGCAGCCGACGAAGGCCGCCAAGGTGAAAGTGAGCAGCAGGATAAGTGGAAGATGTTTCATCATTTCCCCCATGGTTGGGCGGTGCGCCCGCCGGTTCTGATCAAGAAGACTTCTCTGATGAGCCCCAGGCTAACCCGGAGCGGGGTTCGGCGTAGGTAATAGATCGGATCCTCACACGAAACTGAACCTTCTGCCGCTGCTGAGAACCGTTGCAAGTGATTAGCTCTCGATACCTGCCTTGCTGAAGGTTTCACCTCGATAAAGCGCCTGGCTGATCTCAAGGTTTTTCCAAGCAATAGACTGCTTTTCTTGAGCTGTGTCTGGCTTAGGCAGCCGGATCAACCGTCGGGATAGCCGTCATGCCGGCAATACACGACAACATGAGCAGGAATAATCCAACGCCATGCAGCAACTGCCGGGAGATGACGACATGGAGAACCATAATGCATTAGGGATCGTATGACCTGTTCGGACCGGGTTGAGATTGTAATCTGCTGATAGTACACGTATAGCAGAAGACCTTCCTGTCACTTTCCAGCAGTTAATATAGCGGCGGCGACAGGGGGCCTGCTTGATGGATAACCTGCCCTGTATAGCAACCGGTAATAACCCACTCGATCGCCAGTCGGCTCATAACTGCACCATTATCAAGCAATAAGACTGCGCATACTGAACTGGAATCAATGTCAAGCTCAGCCAATCAGCGAGTGCCTGCTCGGTGAGCCTTCAATATCCGCCCTGCTCAGTTACGATAACGTTTCATGATCCCTATCTTTTGTGTATTTGTTATCGACTAACTGACTAGGTCGCAGCGAGTAAGCGGGCCTGTGGGTGGCTATCCGGGTATGACTCAGCGAGTTCGGGGTGCGGTGCAAAGGTTAAGGCGGGTTGCTGAAAAACCACACACTCGTCCGTCAAGCCGCCACCGCGCGTTGAGGTTATCGCCGGAAGCGCTTACCAGCACCCACAGTCCGCTTTGCGGAACACATGGTAAAGGTTGCCCAGCTCACCGGTGAGCTCGGTCTCGGGAGCGAGCGGCGCGCCACGTTCGTCGTGAACGCCGCACACGCCGAGGCCGCCCGCGGCGGCCAGGGCGTGGAGTTCGGCGGACAGCCAGAGGCGCAGCTCGTGGCGCTCCTCGATGACCAGAGTGCGGCCGTTGTCGTCGATCTCCAACCGGCAGCGCTCCCGGCTCAGACGCCGGGCGCGGTCCTGCTCGACGACGCCCCAGCACGTCCGAACCCGGACGCCGTCGCGGGCGGAACTCCAGACACCGGGCTCGCCGGGGAGCTCGCGATAGGCGCAGGACGCCTGAACAACGTAGACGCCGCCGGGCCGCAGCGCCGCGGCGGTCTGGCAAAAGTGTTCGACGATCTCCGCATCGGCGGTGAGGTAGCCCAGGCTGTTGATGACGTTGTAGGCGGCGTCGAACTCCCGATCGGCGTCGAACTCGGTCATCCCGGCCCGCCGGACCTCGAGGTCCGGATGCGCGCCGCCGCTGGAGCGTTCAGCCGCGTAGGCGGCCATCGCCGGGTTGGCGTCGTAACCCAGCACCCGGTATCCGCGTTCGGCGAAGGCCCGCAGCAAGCGACCCGAACCGCAGGCCGGCTCGAGGAGTCTGCGAACCTCACCGCCCGCGTAGCGCGCGAAAAGGTCCTCGAGAATCCGCGCCTCGCCGGCGGGATCCCAGCCGAAAGCAATGTCGTAGTAGCGGGGGGCGTTGTAGAGAGAGCAGTCCATTCTATGCGTCGCGGGTTCGCCCGATCAGCCGTCGCGCCGCGCCCTTTGCCGGGTTTGCGGTGAGGCGCCCCTCGCCCTAGGCGGCGTTGGCACGTTTCTTGCGGAAGGGAACGGGCATTTGTCGGACCGGCGCGCGACGGCGCAAGAAACGTGCCAACGCCGGGCGGTCGTTTGCTGATAAGCGTTAGAGCGAGGAGGATTCCGGCAAAGGGCGCGGAGGGCTCACCGCGTCGGAGGGGCGGCGTCGGGGATCACATCCCAACTGCGCAGCAGCACCGTCGAGGAGGCGCAGTCCAACAGGATGAAGGCGTAGGCCCCCCGCATCAGGGTGAGGGGGTCGAAGTCCTCGGGGTCGAGCTCGGTCTCCTGGTCGGTCTCTTCGAAGAAGCCCACGGCGGCGATGTCGCGACCGTAGAAGGAGCCCTCGTGGGCGGCGCCCAGCAGGTAGTCGTAGGCGTCCAGGGGCTGGGGATGGTCCCGCATGGCGTCGGCGGCGGTGATCATCCACTTGAGCACATCGGTGTCGTCGTAGTCGCCCAGGGGTTGGTCGAGCTCGAGCTCGTAGTCCTCCAGAGGCAGCGGAGCGGCCAGGCCGTCATAGTCGACGACGACGGCGAGGGGTTCCTCCCGTCCGGCGGCGCTGTAGGCGAATCCCCAGAGGGGCTCGTCGTTCTCCTCGCCGAGCTCGCCGTGACCGTCGAGCCAGAGCCCGACGACGGCGGCGAAGGTGTAATCCGGGTCCCAGAGCTCGGCCAGGGGATCGGCCAGGTTCCTGGCCCACAGGTAGCTCTTGCCCGAACCGCCGCCCTCGACGGGGCTGGTCGAGCAACCGGCGAGGAGGACACAACAGATAAGCGAAACGACTGGCAGGTAGCGGCTTGGGATTCTCACGCTGCGCTCCGGTTGGCTTGAGGGTTGTCGTCTGAATATAAGCCTAGCTTAAAAGACGGTTCCCGGCTAGTCCAGATCGTAGCGTTTGCGCTTTTCCAAGAGCGTCTTGCGGTTGATGCCCAGGATCTCGGCGGTTTTGGTCTTGTAGCCGTCGGTCTTGGCCAGCACGGCCTGGATGTACTCCTTTTCGAGTTCCTCGAGGGAGAGGTCCTTGGCCACGGCCTGGGCCAGGAAGCTGCCCTCGGCGGCGGTGACATTGTCGGGCAGGTCCTCGAGGCGCACATGGACCTCGTCGCCGTCGGAAAGGACCACCAGCCGTTCGATCAGGTTCTCCAGCTCGCGGACGTTGCCCGGCCAGTCGTAGCGGACCAGGGCGTCGGCGGCCTCGCTTTCGATACCACCGTAGGCGCGGTTGTAGCGTCGGCAGGTCGACTCGAGCAGCTTGCGGGCCAATAGCAGCACGTCGCCTTCGCGCTCGCGCAGCGGGGGCAGGACGATGGGCACGACGTTGAGGCGGTAGAAGAGGTCGCGGCGGAAGACGCCGTTTTCGATGGCTTTCTCGAGGTCGGTGTTGGTGGCGGCGAGCAGACGGACGTCGACCTCGCGGGTCTGGTTCTCGCCCAGGCGCTCGAAGCGGCGTTCCTGGATCAACCGCAGCACCTTGGCCTGCAGCGGCGAGGTCAGCTCCGAGATCTCGTCCAGGAACAGGGTTCCGCCCGCGGAGTTCTCGACCCGTCCAGGTTTGTCGCGATTGGCCCCGGTGAAGGCTCCCTTCTTGTAGCCGAAGAGCTCGCTTTCCAACAGGCCCTCGGGCAGGGCCGTACAGTCGATCTTGATGAAGGGTCCTTTGCGACGGGGCGAGTTATAGTGCAAGGCCCGGGCGACCAGGTCCTTGCCGGTGCCGTTCTCGCCGCGGATCAGCACGGTGACGTCGGAGGGAGCCACCTTGGCGATGATCTGGTAGACCTTCTTCATCGCCCGGGAGTTGCCGATGATCTTGTCGTAGGAGTAGCGGTCGGCCAGCTCGCCGCGCAGCTCGCGGTTTTCGGTCACCAGGCGGCGTTTCTCCAGGGCGCGCTCAATCTGCAGGATCACCTCGCTGCGGGCTATGGGCTTGGTCAGATAGTCCTCGGCGCCGTTGCGCATCGCCTCGACGGCGGTTTCGATGGTCCCCTGGCCGGTCATGACCAGGATGGGCAGGTCCGGGTCGACGGCCTTGGCTCGTTTGAGGAAGTCCAGGCCGCCCATCCCGGGCATCACCAGATCGGTGAAGACCACGGCGATATCGCCGGCCTCGACGCGCGCCAGGCCGTCGGCGGCGGCGGAGGCCGTCTCGACCTGGTAGCCGGCCTTCTTGATGATCGCTTTGAGCAAGGCCAGGGTGGGTTCGTGATCATCGACGACGAGGATCTTCATGGCTTCCTCCCCCGAGGGTGGACCCTGATAGCAGGCATGGTCGTCTATATATGTAACGCTTGTTACATATGGTAGCACATGGGGCTATTTGTGGCAAGGCCGCCCGCCTTGTCCACCCGGCCTTCGCCGAACCCCTTCACGCCGCTTTCGGAGCGCCGGATTGCTCCTGCGTGAGGCGTTGGCACATTTCTTGCAGCGGAGCGGGGGGCATCATTTGGCAATCCCCCGGTCATCTCCGCAAGAAATGTGCCAACGCCGGTCCCGGATCGGGTGCGTCGGCGGCGTCCGGGTTCGGCGAAGGGCGGGGACCACGCTCTCGGTTGCCGGTGAACGGTGGAATTGTCGCTGAGTGGATATGCGGTCGGTGGTGATGGAAGGAGCGCCTTGGGAGGTCGGGAGCGTGGGTGGAGAGGTTCACCCGCGGCGGCGCGGGGATATACAACGGGACCCCAAAGGGTCCCGTTGTATATCGTGTGTTGGTGGGGGCTACTTGATCTCGTAGCGCCAGCCGAAGGGGTCGTCGACCTTGGCGGTCTGGATACCGGTGAGCTGGTCGTAGAGCTTGACCCAGCGTTCATCGTAGGGGAACTCCCAGCTCCGGCCGCTCTTCGGATCGGTGATGCCCTTGATCCAGGTCAGCACGGCGGCGGTGCCGCAGCAGGCGGCGGCGTCGAAGTCATCGAGTTCGTCGAGGTTGATCAGACGTTCCTCGGTTTTCCAGCCGTAGACCTTCTCGGCGATCTCGAGCAGCGACACCCGGGTGATCGAGCGCAGGATGCTCGGCGAGTCCACGGTGACCAGGGTGTCGTTCTTGAAGCCGAGGAAGTTGGCGGCGCCGATCTCCTCGATGTTCTTGTGCTCGGCCGGGTCCATGAAGATGGCTCCGGCGAAGCCCTCGCTCCGGGCCTCCAGGGTGGGCAGGAAGCTGCCGGCGTAGTTGCCGCCGGCCTTGACGTGGCCTGTGCCGTGGGGGGCGGCGCGATCGTACTTGCTGACCATGAAGCTCTTGCCCTGGTCGGGGCCGAAGCCGCCGGGGAAGTAGGGACCCACCGGGGTGACGTAGATGCGGAAGATGTAATTCCGGGCGGGCTTGACGCCGACGTTGTCGTCGACACCCAGCCAGAAGGGGCGCACGTAGAGGGCGGCTCCGGAGCCGTGGGGCGGGACGAAGGGCAGGTTGGCCAGGGTGACCTCTTCGACGCCGCGGATGAAGAGCTCCTCGGGGATCTCGGCGCCGCAGAGATAGCGGGCGCCCTCGTTGATCCGCCGGGCGTTGTCGCGGGGTCGGAAAGCGTAGATCTTGCCGTCTGCGCCGGTCTGGACCTTCATCCCCTCGAAGAGCTGCTGGCCGTAGTGGACGCACTGGCTGCCCTCGGGCAGGTGGAGCTGGTTGTCCTCGAGCAGACCGCGGACACGCCAGACGCCGAACTCGTAGACGGCCTCGAAGCGGTAAGGGCAGCGGGTATAGTCGAAGCCCAGGTGGGGGAAATCCAGATTCGCTTTGGTTTGGTCGCCGTTGAAGTAGTACAGCGGTTTAGCCATCCCCGACTCCTCCTTGATGGCGGACAGTCGATCATGGGCGCCCTCGACCGGGCGGACCGTCCAGTTGCTTGATAGCGAGCTCTCAACGAAGATGATAGAACATGGAAGCGGGTCAGGCAAGGGGAGATTTGCCCCGGGAGGCTGGGTCGGGGGATTGGCCGACGGCTGTTGGCTGTCTGTTGTGGTATTCGGACCGTGAACGACACCCGGCTCGGTGGTGGAAAAAAGGGGATCATCACAAGAAACCGGACCAATATCTGTAGCGATTGAGAGCTGCTGGATAGAGTTGCTCATCAGGCTTGCTTTGATTATGGCGTCATCTTGTTCAGGCATCCAGCTGAGACAAGGGCTGATACACGCAATAGCTCGCATTTGGCTTGTTCTCCAGCAGCCGCTGCTTCAAGGCTGTCCGGCGGGACAGACAGCTTGCCGGATTCCCATGGCGCTAAGCGCCGAACTAGAAGTATTGCCATAAAGCGACTACTGGGGAATGACAACGCGTTGAGCTTTGAAGCACTTAATGACAAGCTATTAGCAAATGGCATCACATACGATCCCGGACCAGCCAACTCGATCTCGAAACACCGATCCACCTCGAAAAAGCTGCGGGATCATCACAGAAGATGAACCGACATTGAAGGGACAATAAGCGGCATTTAGAGCGAAAGGGCCGAGAACCAGCCCACGAAACGCCCCAGCTCGAGAAGCCAGAATAGTATTCATATCTGATAACGTCGCCAATAGAAAGCAGATAGTCTCCTTAAGCCTTGAATCCCGGGATATAAGCCGGGAGTAGCGATTAGCCGACTCGCAGATTTCTGTTTGAAGCGTCCGCTTAATGAACATCTGCAATATGCCACCAGGCAACACACGGACAGTGGCAGCTTGCGCAGCTATAAGATACATAATTACATGCTATTAGGGATATGTGCCTGTTCATGAACGTGTGATAATCCCATTGGCATTAAAGTGTTTCATAGCAAGTTATACCAGTCCGGATACGAGTGATAATCCTTTCGCCTTTACTAGCCGCCACTTTTGGTTACATGTTTTGTAACAATTATCCGAGAAGCATCGCACATGTTATCAGCAGTTTTCAATCACGAATCGGTCTGGACTGAGTAAACGATCCCAATAAAACATGCCCCTCCCTCGAAGCCGGAGGTGGCTGATCGCAGATAATCCCCCCTGATCAGAACATGTTTGGTCCCGGCGCGCCTTTTTGATATAATCGATGATGAATGGCCGACCGCTGCTTTGTCAGTTCGCCCCCGCCAACGCGCGGTTCGGAATCGAGGCCGGAGGATGCCGACAGCCCCGCATAAAACGGCTTCGCGTCGGAGCTGCGGAGCGGCCGTCGTCGCCGGATTGCTCGGCGCCCTGCTGGTGGTCGTATTGGTCATGACGCAACAGGGGCGCCTGATCGGTGAGATGGTCAAGGCCAGCTTCTGTTCCACTCTGGAGCGCGCCGTCTACGAGCGCCCCGCTGACGCCGCGGTGCTGCGCCTGACCATCCTGGGTCTGCCCCGGGAGGCGGCAACCGAGAACGAGGCCCTCTTCGCCGAACTGGCCGTTCGGATCGACACCGCCGTAGCCGACGGTTACCTCTCCGCCGCCGAGGCCGACGGCCTCTACGCGGGCCTGAGCCCGCTCCGCTGAGCGGTTACGCCGCGCTCTCAGCGGCTTCCGACGCCGGATTCTACGCCGGCCCACCTGACGTGAGGGGCGTTGCTACTTCAGGTACAATGAGCCCTGGAGCAATCAGGGGATCATCAGTGATTCAGTGGTCCATTCAGCGGTAGGGTTCCGCGGGTTTTTTTGAGACAGAAGTGTTAAACTCCCGCCCGCCAAACCGCGCGGGATTCCTCCTGACCGTCCCGAACCGTCCCGAACCATGCCGAGGAGCCACCAAGATCAGCCGGGGCTTAGCCAAGACTGACTGATAGTAGCGGTTTTGGAAAAGGCTTGACATTTTGAGGCTCCGCAAGTACCATGAACCTACTTAATGATGTAGACGGGCTCAGGCCTCTACTATATCATTGAGATCAAAGGGGCTAAGCGCCTATCCGACGATCTCTTGGTCGGCGATATCAAACTTGCGTCCGACCCTTCTAGCGAACCTAACCTATCACCTGTAAACCGAACACGAAACCGGAGGTGGTGTTAAGAATGCGGAACTCGACCCTACGGTTGCTGGTTCTCGCCTTCGCGTCTCTCCTCCTGGCCATCGTCCCCTTCATTACCAGTTGTGGTTACTCCGATGAGGAGTTGAAGGAATATGACGATGCCGAGAAGGAGGCTACGGCCGCCGAGGCCAACCTCGAGGACGAGAAGGACGAGTTCGATGGCTACGATCAGAAGATCGCTAGCGCTGAGAGCGAACTCGAGAACCTGCGCAGCCAGCTGGAGCAGGCCCGCGCCAAGTACGAAGATCCCGATCCCGATTGGGACACCGAGAAGCGCGAGCAGATCGGTCAGGCCATCAGCGACGCTGAGGCCCAGATTCAGCAGCTCGAGCGCGAGATCCAGGCCATGAAGGATAAGTACGAAAACTACAAGGCCGAGGTCGAAGCTGAGAGCTAGACTCATCCCAACATCCGACAACAACCTAAGTCCCATAAGGGGAAGGGGGCGGAATAAGATTATGAAAAAGCTTTTCCCGATCCTCCTGATACTCCTCTTCGCGATTCCCGCTGTTGCCCAGGAAGAAGTTGAGCTGACCGATCCCGAGCGTGAGCAGATCGAAGGCAAGCTCGAGAACGACATGAACAATCCTGAGCACGATGGTTGGGAGCGCGAGGATCTGGTAGAGTACTACCGGACCAAGGCCGAGGATGATAACGCCGAGGCCCAGGATATCAGTGATAAGAACGAAGATCTCGCCAACGACATGGGCGATATCGACGGCATGATCGCCGACATCAACTCCCTCATCCGCGATGCCAACAACGACCTGCGGCCGCTGCCCGAACCGACTTACGACACCTACGTCGTCGTCGAGGGTGACTGCCTCTGGATGATCGCGGAGTACCACTGGGGCGGCCCCGATTCTTACAAGTGGCCCGCCATCTACGATATCAACACCGACCTCATCAAGGATCCGGATATGATCTATCCGGGTTGGGAGCTTAACATCCCCCGGGAAGAGCCCACCATGTAGGTTCTCTCCCCGTAGTCGGTGTAACGATCGATACGGCAGTACATAAGCGATACGAGAAAGGGCCCTCGCGGGTCCTTTCTTTTATAGTGTTTTTTGAGGAGGCATTAAGGAACGTGTTCGGACCGAATCAGGCTGATTGGGAGCGGCTTTGCGGGCCGTTCTTCACTTCCCGGTAATCCGCCGTTTTTGATCAAGCATTCTTTTAGCATACCCTTATTACCTTTGGGATCGTCTACCCTGTTCGGACCCTTTTATTAATATAATCCGCTGTTAATACTCATGTAATAGCAGATTTGCCTGTCACTTATCAATAGCCAAATAGTGGCGGCAGCAAGGTTTATGATCGGTGGACAACCTATCCTGCCAATTAGCTTGCAACTAGCGCTCGTTCGATTGCTGACCGACTCATAATTGCATCATTATCAAGCAATAAAACTGTGCATTATAGTATCGGGGGCAAAGGTGAACATCCCCAATCATCGATTTCCTGCTCGGAGAGCCTTTCAATAACAGCCCTGATTTGGTCCGATCATGTTCCATGATGCCTTACCTTTTATTAGGGCATTTAGGAGTCAATAGCCTTTGCTGTCAGAGAAAAGACAAACCCTCTGATAAAATGATGTTGTCACTGATAACGCCCTTTGAATACCATCACTTGAAACTGCCCTTTTTGTGACAAGTCCTAGAGATTCATCCCTATAAATATCAGCAGGTTACAATCGTGATGCGGTCCGGATAGGGTATCGATCCCAAAGCATATAGCCGCCTTGTGCTGTGAAGCCCGGGCATCCCAGGTAATATGTGCATAAACGTTTTCAAACAGCGGCTTTGGCAGGTATGAAAGCAAGTTGGTTAGCCGAGGAAAAATCTTTCGTGAGGTAGTTGTCAGCACCTCCTTTCTAAATGCCGCTCTTTTGCGTTTTCGACGCAGGTTTAGTATCATATAATAATAACTATAAATATAGAACAGTACAAAATAACTGCTAGATAAACATGAAACAGTTCCGTGGGGCGGTGAGTATCCAGCGAACCGAACCCTAATCGGCCCGAGTCGGTCCGCACGGTTTCATGATGCCCTCGGCAATGAACCTCAACTGTAGCGAGTCCCGCCCAACGTCGTAAAGCACTGATGACATCGACGCCAACTCTACGGGACTGGGTTTGCAACTCACCCTCAACTTTCGGCGGCATTGCTGTCAGGTCGTGATTAACCCCCCGCCCAAGCTACAGTCAACAACGGGCAGGGCGGTTTATTGCCTGGGAAGCCCCCCACACTAAAAAAGCCGCCCCCGGGGGGGGCGGTGGTGGGCGATACTGGATTTGAACCAGTGACCCCTTGCATGTCAAGCAAGTACTCTAACCAACTGAGCTAATCGCCCGGCGCTGTCGGCGGGGTGCGCCGACGACGGACGTAAATAGTAGACCGAACCGGCGGTTTTGTCAAGACGGAAGGGCCGAAGGTACCAACGGAACTGCCAACGGAACAAGGGCGGCCGCGGACGCGTATCATCATATCAGAAGAGGCTCGCAAGAGAAGCCGCCTTGACGCCTCCGCGCCGCGCTGATAACATCGCCCCGGCAACTGCGAATCCGTCAAACAGCAACCATCAGCGAGCTGCTGATTTCCCAACCCCAAGACAGGAACGGTACTCCGGAGATGAAAGCCCTGACCGATACGACGCTGCGCCTCGGCATCACGGCGCTGCTCCTGCCGGCGGCCGTCTGCGCCGCGACGGCCCTCCAGGCCGGTCCGACGACGACCGACGAGCCCTACGTGCTGATCGTCGCCGACGAGGTGGACGGCGTCGACGTCCCCCAGTACTTCTACTCGATCTACGAGAACGTGCTCAACTCCCTGGGTGTAGACTACAATCTCTGGGACCACAACGACAACGGCGAGCCTGCGGCCGACGACCTGGCGCCCTACGACGTCGTGATCTGGGTGACGGGCAACTCCTGTGGCTACCCGGCCGACAATCCGATCTACGGCCACCAGGCGATCAGCCTTGACGAGGAAGACGTCCTGCGCCAGTGGCTCGAGACGCCCACGGCGCGCGGCCTGGTGCTGTCGGGCATCTGGATCGGCTACAACTGCGTAGCCGACGAAAGCCGAGACGAGCAGCTCGCCAGCCGCTTCTTCGATTACTCGATGGGTCTGGACTACCCCGACGAGAACTTCACCGATTGGATCGAGGTCGATGACGACTGGACGCTGACCTCGGCCGGTGGCGAGCTCAACCTCGACAACCAGCCAATCGAGTGGGCCAGCGTCGAGAACTACCCGGACCAGCTCGGCACGAGCATCGGCACCGTCGAGGCCTACTGGACCGATACCGACGAAGACGACCACAACGCCGCGATCATCTCCTATCAGGGTTCGAGTTGGCGCAGCGTCTTCATGGCCTGCCCGCTGGAGTCCATCGACGGCGCCCAGAACCGCAACGACGTCATCAGCGCCATCCTCGATTGGTTCACCGAGGGCTCCGCCGCCGTCGTCGAGTCCAGTTGGGGGCGGATCAAGGCGCTGGAGTAGCCATGCCGCCGCTGTATACAATCGGCTATCAGGGACGCAGTCTGGATGACTTCCTGGCGCTGTTGGAGCGCGAGGAGATTTCCTGCATCGTGGACGTGCGCAAGAACGCCATCTCGCGCAAGCCGGGGTTCTCGAAGACAAAGCTTAAGGATGCATTAAAAAATAAGGATATTTCATACATACATATAGGGTCTCTGGGAATTGAGAGTAAATACCGCAAAAACCTTACAGCGAAAAAAGACTATTTAAGCTTGTTTAAGTACTATAAACACAATATACTGCCTCAACAACAAAAAGAAATTACTAACCTCATTCAAATGGCACAAAAAAAACGTTTAGCACTGCTTTGCTATGAATACGATCCAGATATATGCCATAGATCCATTATAGCAGAACAAGTATGCAAATACTCCACCATCAATCTACACCATATTATATAATGAGTATTTTTCGTAACAAATCAATTTTAATTCTTGCTAAGGCTTATCCAAATCCTACACCAAAGTGTGTAGAATCAGTATGTAGCGCTGGAATTGATAAAACAGGAAATTATATTAGGTTGTATCCTGTACCTTATAGAGAACTGCCCACTGAGAAAAAATATAAAAAATTTCAGTGGATAAATGTTGATATAACTAAGAGTAGAGACCACCGGAAGGAAAGCTATACACCACGAATTGATACACTAACGTTAGGGAATTACGTACCTACTAATAACAATTGGGAACATCGTATAAGACTAATAAAACCATATATAGAGGTATCTCTAGAGGAGGTAGATACTAGAAAAAAATCATTATGTATTATTAAGCCATATCGAATAGAAAAGCTTATTCATGAACCTGTTTCTACTGAGTGGCCTGAGAAATGGAAAGCGGTATTTGATCAACTAGGTATGGGTGAACAATTCCCTAAATTGAAAAAAATTCCATATAAATTTAGTTATAAGTATTATTGCTCGCAAAAATGCAATGGTCATAAACAGCAAATATTAGATTGGGAACTAGGTGCCTTATATATAAAAATGGAAAAATTATATGGGAAAGAAATTGCGTTAGAGAAAGTACATAACCAATACTTCTTGAATATTTGCTCACCTGAAAGGGAACAATACCTTTTTTTAGGAACTATTTTGAAACACCCAAAAGATTGGAATATTTTGAGCATCTTCTGGCCTAAGAGAGACATGCAACAACTTTTGATATGACCTCGAACAGTTCTCTGTTTTTTCGGAGTGATAGCGATGTTGGACGACGACCTGGACCTCAAACTGCGCAAATGGAAGATCGCCGCGATCGCCCTGACCGTGATCGTCCTCGGCCTGGGCACGCTGCTTACGATCATGTACCTCAACGGCTCCGGCGGTGAATCCGACGCCGAACCCTCTCCCGGATTGAACATCTCCGAGGAGGACCTGGCCAAGCTCTCCGACACCAACAAGGCCTTCGTGGCAGTCTCGGAGTACGTCGGTCCCTCGGTGGTGCAGATCCGCACCCTGACCCGGGTGCAGACCGCCGACTTCTTCGACTTCGGCCCCTTCGGCGACGATTTCTTCGAGGATTTCTTTGGTCCCGACGCCTTCGGCGGCGGTGAGCAGTGGAGCGAAGCCGGCGGCTCCGGGGTCATTGTTTCCGAGGACGGCTACATCCTGACCAACAACCACGTCGTCGAGGGAGCCCGCGAGATCACCGTGGCCCTGACCGACGGCCGCGAGTACGACGCCGAGGTCGTCGGGGTGGACCCGGGCACCGACCTGTCCGTGATCCGCATCGATCCCGAGGGCGACCAGCTTCCCGTGGCCGAACTCGGCGACTCCGACGAGATACGCGTCGGCGACTGGGTGGTCGCCCTGGGCAGCCCCTTCGGTCTGGAGAACACGGTCACCGCCGGGATCATCAGCGCCAAGGGCCGCAGCGCTCTCAACATCCTCGATTACGAGGACTTCATCCAGACCGACGCGGCGATCAACCCGGGCAACTCCGGCGGAGCCCTGGTCAATCTCCAGGGCGAAGTCGTCGGCATCAACACCGCCATCTACTCCACCTCGGGCGGTTACATGGGCATCGGTCTGGCCATCCCCATCAACCTGGCCCGCACCGTGATGGAGCAGCTCATCGAGACCGGCGAGGTGACCCGGGGCTGGCTGGGTGTCTATATCCAGGACGTCAACCAGGACCTGGCCCGGGCCCTCGAACTGCCCGACGACACCCGCGGCGCCCTCATCGGCGAGGTCATGCCCGACACCCCGGCCGAGGAGGCCGGCCTGCGCGCAGGCGATGTGGTGGTCGCCATGAACGGCGAGGTCATCAACGGCTCCGCCGAGCTACGCAACAAGGTCGCCCGACTCAAGCCCGGCGAGGTCGTTGAGTTCGATATCGTACGTGACGGCGACACCACAACCATCGAGGTCATCATCGGCGAGCGTCCCGTCGAGGAGGGTCTGGTACCCAGCCGCGGCAAGACTCCGGGCGCCGGGATGAAGAGCGAGGCGCTGGGCGTCGAGGTCGGCGACCTGACCCTCGACATCACCGCCGAACTGGGATACGAGGGCTCCGGCGGCGTGGTCGTCACCGATGTGGACAGCGGCTCAGACGCCTACCGGGCCGGTCTGCGCAGCGGGATGATCATCGTCGAAGTCGACCGCACCCCCGTCGACGACCCCGCTGAGTTCACCGCCCTGGTCGAGGAATCCGAAGACCCCGTGCTGCTCTACGTCTGGAGTCAGGGGGCCATGACCTACCTGGCAATAGAGAAAGACTAACCTAATCCGTAGCACAGAACACAAGGGTCGGCGCCCTGCGGCGCCGACCCTTTCCACATCGGCGACCCGCGCCAAACCATCTTCGTGCCCGTGCAACCCGCCGGAAACCGTCGGCGGAGGCGTTGGCACGTTTCTTGCGGAGTTTCGGGTCCGTCACGGCTGGAGGGCCGCCCCGCCCTGCTGCAAGAAACGTGCCAACGCCGGCCCGGGCGGCGCGCTCATCCGTAAGCAGGTTTGGCGAAGGTCGCCTCGGTTATCGGGCGGCCAGCTTGGCACGGTCGCGGAATTAAGCTAAACTTGGAGCTGGAGTGGATTATCCGTGGAGGATGCGATGAGCCGCGAGCGGCGCGGTTTGTACGGCGTGGTGGCGCTGTTGGCGCTGATCCTGGGCGGCGGGACCCTGCTGGCCGAGGGCTCGTCGACGCCCACCTGGCGCGACGACATCAAGCCCCTGCTCTGTAAGCGCTGCCTGAGCTGCCACGGCGAAGTCTCGACGATGGGCTGCCGGGTGCTGGAGCGCTACCGCGATCTCTGCGAGGGCGAGCAGCCGCCGGCCCGGGCCGGCGATCTCTCCAGCCCTTTTCTTCGCGTGTTGGTCGAGGAGCAGGCCGCCGATGAGGCAGGGCCGGATCACCGCCTGCTGGTCGATGAGGACCAGGCGGCCCTGATCGAAGCCTGGATCCAGGCCGGCTGCCCCAGGGATTGAGACCACGCGGTTTCGCGGGGGCGATCGGTTCACGGGTGATCTAACGGACCGATCCGGTTTGAACCGGCATTGCTTCCGGTATTAGAGCAACAAACGGGGCCGACCCTTGGGGTCGGCCCTTGTCGCAGTACTGGATTGTCGGCTGATTTCCAGCTCAGCCCTCGCGGACGACGGCCTGGGCGGCGGCAAGTCGCGCGATGGGCACCCTGTAGGGGCTGCACGAGACGTAATTCAGGCCGGTGCGGTGGCAGAACTCGACGGAGCTGGGCTCGCCGCCGTGCTCGCCGCAGATACCGACTTTGAGGTTGGGGTTGGTCTTGCGGCCTTTCTCGACGGCCCACTCGACCAGCAGACCCACCCCCTCCTGATCGAGAACCTGGAAGGGGTCCACGGGGAGAATATTTTGCTCGACGTACTCAGGCAGGAACTTGCCCGAGTCGTCCCGGGACAGGCCGAAGGTCGTCTGTGTCAGGTCGTTGGTGCCGAAGGAGAAGAACTGGGCGGTCTCGGCTACCTTATCGGCGGTCAGCGCGGCGCGGGGCAGCTCGATCATCGTGCCGACCAGATAGTCGACCTCGAGGCCCTGCTCTTCGAAGACATCTGCGGCGGTTTTCTTGACCACCTCGACCTGGTTGTCGAGCTCGGCCTTGGTGGAGATCAGCGGGATCATCACCTCGGGTCGGGCCTCGGTGCCGTCCCTTTTGCACTGGCAGGCGGCCTCGAAGATGGCTCGGACCTGCATCGCGGTTATCTCGGGATAGGCGATGCCCAGACGGCAGCCGCGGTGACCCAGCATCGGGTTGGTCTCGGCCAGTTGGCGGATGCGGTTGACGATCCGCTCGACGTCGACGCCCAGGGCCTGGGCCAGTTCGCGCTGCTCCTTCTCATCGTGGGGCAGGAACTCGTGCAGCGGGGGGTCCAGGGCGCGGATAGTGACGGGAAGCCCCTTCATGGCCTTGAAGATGCCGATGAAGTCCTCGCGCTGGTAGGGCAGGAGCTTCTCCAGGGCCTTGCGACGGCCTTCGGAGTCATCGGCGATGATCATCTGGCGCATAGCCAGGATGCGCTCGTCGCCGAAGAACATGTGCTCGGTGCGGCAGAGGCCGATACCCTCGGCGCCAAACCCGCGGGCGACCTCGGCGTCGTGGGGTGTGTCGGCGTTGGTGCGCACGCCGAGGCGGCGGACCTCATCGGCCCAGCCCATGAAGGTTCCGAAGTCCCCTGTCAGCTCGGGATCGACGGTGGTCACACGTCCGGCGTAGACCCGGCCCGTCGAGCCGTCGATGCTGATCCAGTCGCCCTCGTTGACGGTGACACCGGCGACCTCGAAGCGCTGGGCTTTGTAGTCGATCTCCAGCTCGCCGCATCCGGAGACGCAGCACTTGCCCATCCCCCGGGCCACGACGGCGGCGTGGGAGGTCATCCCGCCCCGGGCGGTGAGGATGCCCACGGCGGAGTTCATCCCGTCGATGTCCTCGGGGCTGGTCTCCAGGCGGACCAGGATGACCTTTTCACCCTTCTCAGCCCAAGCCACGGCGTCCTCGGCCTTGAAGACCACCTTCCCCGTGGCCGCGCCCGGAGAGGCGGGCAGGCCTTTGGCCAACAGCTTGGCCTCGGCCAGGGCGGCTTGCTCGAAGACCGGGTGGAGCAGGTCGTCCAGGCGCCGGGGATCGACGCGCAGCAGGGCCTTGGAGCGGTCGATCAGTCCCTCGCCGGCCATGTCGACGGCGATCTTAACCGCGGCGGCGCTGGTGCGCTTGCCGGTGCGGGTCTGCAGCAGCCAGAGCTTACCCTGCTGGATGGTGAACTCGATATCCTGCATATCCTTGTAGTGCGCCTCCAGCTTGACACG
The DNA here is from genome assembly GCA_014728185.1 of Candidatus Coatesiibacteriota bacterium. GTDB lineage: Bacteria > RBG-13-66-14 > RBG-13-66-14 > RBG-13-66-14 > RBG-13-66-14 > WJMB01. The sequence goes on along the minus strand of WJMB01000059.1, from coordinate 1,335 downwards.
GATTTCATCAAGCTCGGTGAAAACCTCGGGCATCAGTTCCTCGAGGGAGGGGTACTCGGCGGCGCGGACCGCCTCGTCGATCTCCTGGCTCTCGGCCCACTGGAGGCTGCCGGCCCTGGTCAACTGCTGCGGGGTGCGGATGCCGGCGACGACGTCCTCGCCCTGGGCGTTGAGCAGGAACTCACCGTAGAAGAAGTCGTGGGCGCCGGTGGCCGGGTCCCGGGTGAAGGCCACGCCGGTGGCCGAGTCGTCGCCCATATTGCCGAAGACCATGGCCTGGACGTTGACCGCCGTGCCCCAGCCGTGGGGTATGCCGTTGATCCGGCGGTAGACGATGGCCCTTGGGTTGTTCCAGGAGCCGAAGACGGCGGTGATGGCCTCCCAGAGCTGCTTGCGAGGGTCCTGGGGAAAGTCCTCACCCAGCTCATCCTTATAGATGGCCTTGTTGCGCTCGGTGAGGCGCCGGAGGTCGGCGGCGTCCAGCTCGGTGTCCAGCTTGACGCCCTTGTCCTGCTTGATCTCCTCCATGGCCTCCTCGAAGAGGCCGCGGTCGACACCCTTGACGACGTTGGAGAACATCTCGATGAAGCGACGGTAGGAGTCCCAGCCCAGACGCTCGTTGTTCGTGGCGGCGATGAGCCCCTTGACGGTCTCGTCGGTGAGCCCGAGGTTGAGCACGGTGTCCATCATGCCGGGCATGGAGACCCGGGCGCCGGAGCGCACACTGAACAGCAGCGGGTCCGCGGCGTCGCCGAAGCGCTTGCCCATCACACGCTCGGTGGCGGCCAGGGCCTCATCGACCTGGGCGGCCAGCTCGTCGGGATAGCTCTCGTCGTTGTCGTAGTAGTAGGTGCAGACATCGGTGGAAATGGTGAAACCCGGCGGAACGGGAATGCCGACGGTGTTCATCTCGGCCAGATTGGCGCCCTTGCCGCCGAGGAGGTTTTTCTGCTCCTTGGAACCCTCGGCCTTGCCGTCGCCGAAGGAGTAGACGTATTTGGTCATCTGTGAACGACTCCTTGGTGGTTGTCGCTGGGAACGAGGCTGGACTGCCGCCCGATGCGGTGGAATGGTCAAGCGTAGAGGCGGATATGTTAAGGTCGTGACACCGGCGGACTTTCGTCTAAGGGGATGTCACTCGTTTTGGGACCGGCATGTCTCGCTAATAGAGGTCAATCAATGCTTTATAGCCATAGGCATCATGTAACCTGATCGGACCAATTGAGCAGTGCATCCTGCAGGTAGTCGAGAGTGTTTTCGTCGTCTCTGTGATTGAATCGGAACGACCTTTCCCTGATAAAGAGCCTGAAGTTGCGTTTGAACCCACCGTGATAG
>WJMB01000359.1 GCA_014728185.1 Candidatus Coatesiibacteriota bacterium | reverse complement strand
GCCCATTGGAGATTGAACCCGCCGCACTCGCCGCAGATATCGAGAACCTCGCCGGCGAAGTGCAGCCCCAGCCGCAAGCGGCTCTCCAGGCGCCGCGGATCGACCTCGCCAGTGTCCACACCGCCCAGGGTGGCCGCGGCCTCCTCCCAGCCCCGGGGAGCGCTGAGGGTCAGCGGTAGCGCCTTGAGCGTCGCGGCCAGCCGGTTGCGGACCCCGGCGCGCATCGCGGCGCAGTTGATCGTCGGGTCAAGCTCCAACCGACGCAGCAGGACGGGCGGGACACGGCGGGGCAGCAGGCCCAGCAGCAGGTTGCCCAGCTCGCGGCGGGGGTGATCATCGGCCCGTCGCTGGAGCAGCCCGGGCAGTTCATCGGCATCGAGCTCGGGCAGCAGGTCCAGCTCGAGCTCGACGGGACCTGCGGCCAGCTCGCGGCCCAGTTCCAGGGAGAGGTCCAGGGCCAGGGGGCCGGTGATACCGTAGTGGGCGAAGAGGACCTCGTCGGGACCAAGCTCCAGCCCGGCGGCGACACAGCGAGCCCGGGCGTCCAGCTTGACCCCCTGCAGAAAGTGATCCAGGTTGCCTCGGCACTCCAGGCCGACCAGGGCCGGACGGGGCTCGAACACCCGGTGGCCCAGCTCCCGGGCCAGGCGGAACCCGTCGCCGTCGGAGCCCGTCTTCGGCGCCGAACAGCCACCCGTCGCCAGTACGACGCGCCAGGCGCGCCAACTCCGCCCCCCGGCGCCGTGGACCGTCCAGGGTGCACCTGGCTCCAGACCAGCGACCCGGGCCAGGCCGAGCAACTCGGCGCCGGCCTCGCGGCAGCCTTCGAGGAGGGCCTCGAGGACGTCGGCGGCGGCCATCGAGCGCGGGAACCAGCGTCCGTCCCGCTCCACCAAGGCGATGCCCAGCTCCTCGAAAAAGGCCAGGGTCGACGCCACGTTGAAGGCGGACAGAGCGTTGCGGGCGAAGCGAGGCTCAGCGCCCCGGTAGCGCTCGACCTCGTCGGCGGCGCTGTTTGTCAGGTTGCAGCGCCCGTTGCCCGTGACCAGGATCTTACGCCCCGGAAGCTCCTTGCGCTCCAGGATCAGCGTCCGGGCGTTCCGGCGGGCCGCAACGATCCCCGTGGTCAACCCCGCCGCTCCGCCGCCGATGATGATCACGTCGTAGGGCTTGGTCATCTCAGTGCTCCCGGATGCTGTGGATTGCAACAGCGCTGTCTCGTTGCTGGGTCGCCCATAAACAGTTCACCTTGCGGCGCCAAGTATAACAGCATTTACCACGAGCGATGATGGACGATGAGGAAACCCCGACGCATACAATGCGGCGGGGTGCTGCTTCTCAGGTGCTGCCGAGGGTGTCGCCGATCAGTCCTCGAAGAAATCGGTGAAGTAGAGCAGGAAGTAGAGGGCCTGCTGTCCGGTGAGCCCCTCGTCCTCCTCGGTGTCCGGGTTGTCCCACTCGTAGTAGGCCAGCGGGGTCAGGTAGGAGTCGGTGATCTTGCCCGAGTCCCAGAGGGCCACGGTATCGAAGGTCTTGTCGCTGAGCTCGCCCGAGTACTCGTCCTCGGTCTCCAGGTAGTACTCGGTGCGGTAGGAAGTGTTCTTCAGCCGCTCTTCCTCGCCGTCCTGCTCGCGGTAGGCCAGGATGATGTAATCGTCGTCCTTGAGACAATCGGAGTAGATGTAGCCGATGACCTCGCGGTCGGTGTCGAGGATCTGGTCCTCGTCGTCGATGTAGCCCAGGATACTGTCGTCTGTGTCGCGCACGGCGAAGACGTCGTCTTCGAGGGCCGCGGTCGCGGGGGCGATGAGCAGGATCAGCGCGCCGGTCAGGATTGAGAGTCGTCGAATAATCATCGGAGGTTCCTCCGTTTGGTTAATGCTCGGTGGCGGGAGGGGGTTCCTCTTGGCGGGGCCGTCGAGAGCCGTCCGGGAAGCCGGGCTGTTGGTCGAGGCTGTTTTCACAGCGGGTTTCGTCATTAGATGAATTGCTATATGTTAGCAGTAATCCCGCGGTATTTCAAGACGGCGGCCTTCTGCTATAATGATTAGTGGAAGATTTGATTGGCCCGAATCCCGTTCAACAGCACCGAGTAGCAAAAAGACCGAACAAGGAGTGGCATGGCCTGCGAGCGCGAAGCCGTCAACCTGAAGAGCTGCAACTGCACCTACCCCTGCCCCAAGAAGGGTCGCTGCTGCGAGTGCGTCGCCTACCACCGCGGCCGGGGCGAGCTGCCCGCCTGCTACTTCGACGCCGACGCCGAGCGGACCTATGACCGCTCGATCAGCTATTTCGTTTCCCTCCAGCGCTGAGGGAACGCCGAGGGAGGTCGTGATGTCCTGCCGTACGAGTCTGTTTGTGATTGCCCTGACCGCGCTAGTCGTCACGGTGGACGCCGATGCCGGTTACCTGGGTTCGCCGTCGCAAAACGCCGAGCCCCTGGGAGAGCACGCCGGGATACAGATGGCCGCCGAGGAGGTCGTCATCCTGCTCAGCCCCCCCGAGGTCGACGGTCGCGAGCTCAGCGAGGAGGAACGCTGGGAGCTGGAGTGGGAGGAGCAGCTCCGGCTGCATCCCGGCGTCGAGGTCGCCGCCGCCTTCGATTTCGTCAACGACGGCCCCGCCGACGAGGTGTTGATGTACGTGCCGCTCCAGGTGCGCCATCCCTTCTACGGACCCTACCTTTGGATTGAGGACGAAACGGCCGCTCTTGACGTGATCGAGGTCTACGTCGACGGCGAGCCGGTGGAGCCCTTCGCCGTCTATCGCGGCGTCTGGCGGGACGAGGACTACAACGACTGGGAGGAGCTGTCCGGGATCATCGAGCCGCTCAGCGATGAGAAGCCCGCCGACGGCGAGAGCTTCTGCTTCCGCAACGGCGCCGGCAACCCCGAGGACGATACACCCAACCCGCCCTATCCGGCAGAGTCCCTGTTGGCCGCCTGGCGGGTAGAGTTCACCGCCGGGGAGAGCCGGCTGGTCGAGTACCGCCAGCGCTACGACTTCTCGACGGATTACGAGTACCACAGCTTCCGCTTCTGCTATCCCCTCTACACCGGAGCGGGCTGGGCCGGCGACATCGGCCGGGGCCGGATAACCGTGCTGGGCGAGCCCGACTTCGACTGGAGCTACCTGGCCGAGTACCTGGGTATCTACCTGCCGACGCCCGACTGGGAAGCCGGCTACCCCCTCGAGTTCGATGAATCCTTCGCGGAGTCCGTCCTGCTGGAACGGTTCACCGGGGAGCACGAGCGGGCCCTGGTCTGGAGCTTCGCGGACCTCGAGCCCGTCGGCGGCGTGGAGAGCTGGAAGACCTTCAATCCCGATTTCGGCGACATCTACAACGCCGATTACCACGAATGGAGCGCGGCGTTGGAGCGCGGCGAAAAGCCCGAGCCCGACGGCCGCCAGGCTACCCTGGTCTACCTGGCCCTGGGCGAACCCGCCGATGGCTTCATGGTGATCGATCCCCACCCGGCGGGTCTGACCGCTTACGACGAGCCCGAGGGCGAGCCCATGGAACAGGGGCCGGTCTACACCAACATCCTGCGAGTCGACGAGCGACGCGGCGATTGGCTCCACGGGAGCTGGTACGATTATGAAACCTCGACGGAGCACGAGGGCTGGGCGCCCCTGACCGTCACCGGCGACGACGGTCTGGTGCTGCCCAGGCTGATGCCCCAGTATTGAGTGACCCGGCGGGAACTCGCCCGCCCGGCCTCGAGCCGATTGAACCGCACTGAGCGTCCGGCGGCGAGGCTTTGGCACATTTCTTGCAGCGGGGCGGCCCGTAGCACGAATATGGGCGCCACTCCGCAAGAAATGTGCCCAAGCCGACCCCGGGCGCGAGGGCTCTGCGCGGCGGCTTGCCGTGTTCCCGCCCGAGGGCGGGTCAACCCATGGTGCCCCTGCCCGACATGAGGAAACACAATGCGGAAACATCATGGCAACCCTTGGTTGATCATCCTCGGTGTGTTGATTATCGCCGCGTCCGCCGGAGCGGCCAACTGGTTCTCGCTGTACCTCGAGGGTCAGAAGGTGGGCTATTCGTACTCGAACAGTCTGCCGATCAGCGAGGGCGAGTATGCCGGCGGTGTCTGGATGGAGAGCTACTCTACGATGCAACTGGTCCGCGACGGCCGCAGCCTG
>WJMB01000358.1 GCA_014728185.1 Candidatus Coatesiibacteriota bacterium | reverse complement strand
GCCGCCGACGACTACATCATCTACGCCTGCGACGGCTCGGGCACCGTCTACCGCTACTATCAGGGAGAGGTGGTCGAGCTGGCCACACTGCCGTAGCTCGCCATCGATGGTTTGATTGCCGGTGAAAGCGGGGCGGACCAAACGGTCCGCCCCTTTGTTGCTTTAGGGTTGTCGGTAACTGTTAATCATTAATACCGAGTTCGCTACGTATCGTCTTATGAAGCTTTGTCTCTGACAAATCTCTTTCATCTGAATTGGGTTCTGATTCGACAAAATCCTTGTAGGCATTTCTCACTTGTTTGCTGCTAATCATATTTACACGGCTACGAATGTTGTGTAGCTCATAGCGCTGTCTTAATATTTCTTGTTCATTATTAGATGTGTTTAATTCTGAAATAGTTGTATATGCTTGTATATATAATTCCAAACGTTTCTTTCGGAGAAAGGACTTAAAACTGTTTCGCCCTTGTATGATTGCAACAATAACACCTGAGATAATCGCGCCGATTCCAGCGCCAAGACCAAATGCTCCCCAATCCATTGTTCCCTCCTTCCACTTACTTTCCGGATAAAGAAAGAGATTTTCCTTAGAGGAACGCTAAAGAAAATACTATCCGTTTTTTTTCTTTAGGTCAAGTGGGGTGGGAGGGGGAAAGTTACAGGCCGGCCTCTGCGAGGAGCTCCTCGCGGCGGTGCAGGCTCAGCGCCGTGATCAGCTCGTCGAGCTCGCCCTGCATGGCTTTATCGAGGGAGTAGAGGGAGAGGTTGATGCGGTGGTCGGTGAGGCGGTTCTGGGGGAAGTTGTAGGTGCGGATGCGCTCGGAGCGGTCTCCGGAGCCGATCATCTGCTTGCGCTCGGCGGCGCGCTCGGCGTCGGCCTGTTGGCGCTCGTGGTCGAGCAGCCGCGCCGCCAGCACGCGCAGGGCCTTGGCCTTGTTCTTGTGCTGTGATTTTTCGTCCTGGCAGGAGACCACCAGGCCCGTGGGCAGGTGGGTGATGCGCACGGCGGAGTCCGTTGTGTTGACGGACTGGCCGCCGGGACCGCTGGAGCGGTAGACGTCGATGCGCAGGTCTTCGTTCTTGATGTCGACCTCGACCTGCTCGGCCTCGGGCAGCACGGCCACGGTGACGGCGGAGGTATGGATACGCCCCTGGCTCTCGGTGACGGGGACGCGCTGGACGCGGTGGACGCCGCCCTCGAAGCGCAGGCGGCCGAAGGCGCCCTTGCCCTCGACGGCGAAGGTGATCTCGCGCATCCCGCCGACCTCGGTGGGGTTGGAGTCCATGACCTCGATGTTCCAGCCCTGGTGCTCGGCGTAGCGGGAGTACATACGGAAAAGGTCCGCGGCGAAGAGGGTGGCCTCGTCGCCGCCGGTGCCGGCGCGGATCTCGACGATGGCCTTGCGCTCCTCGGCCTCGTCCCGGGGCAGCAGCGCCAGGCGCAGCTCCTTCTCGAGTTCATCGAGCTCGGCCTTGAGCTCGTCGAGCTCCATCTCGGCCAGCTCGACCAACTCCGGATCCTCACCGGCCTCGATGACGGCCTCGTCGTCGGCGATGCGCTCGGCCAGTTCGCGGTAGCGGGGCAGGGCTTCGACGACGGGCTGGAGGTGGGACTGCTCACGTCCCAGCTCGGCGGCGTGGCGCTGATCGGCGTAGACGGCGGAGTCCGAGAGCAGCGTCGTCAGCTCGTCGTAGCGCTCTTTGATCTTTAGCAGTTTCTCGAGCAGGGCCATGGGGCGCTCCGGGTTGCAAAGCGTTGGTTTTGGGGAGACGAGCGATTATAGCGCAGGGCGAGCGCTCAGGGCAACCAAACGCTCCAGATGGCCGGCGTCGCACCCCGGGCCTGTTGTTGATTAAACGGTCCGCCGTCGTTGGTGAAGGCGACGGCCCGGCCGAGATGGTAGGCTCGGGCCGTCAACGCCATGGCGAAGGCGTCGAGGTGGTCGCCGGCCGGAAAGCTGTGGTTTGAGATCGGCAACAGCTCGTTCCGCGCCTGGATACCACTGGGCGTTTTCTTCTTTTCCAGGGAGGCTCCGCTGCTCAGCCTGCTGAAGGTCAGCTCCGGATGGCCTTCGATCACCCGCCCGTGTCTGTCGGCTATCCCCTCGGCGGCGACGATGTAGGGCACCAGGCAGCGGATTTGGCCTTGACCGACCTTACCGGACTCCAGGTACTCGTCGACATCGGCGGAACTGGGAACAGCGAAGAAGGAGGAGCGCAGTTCCCTGGAGACCACCTGTTTGGCATGGCGGTCGCATCCTCGTTGGCGTCGCTGATCCGGCAACCGGCCGTACATCGGCGCGTCGATGCACATTACCTCCGCCGCTCGCCAATGCCCGGGCAGTTGGTCGTACTCGAGCCGATGCCACGTCCTGTCGATGGACCAGCTCCGGATATCACCCGACCCATCCAGCTCCAGAAGCACACCGCACCAGCTAAAGCCGTCGCCGCCGTCGAGACCGAGGACCGTAGTCATCGAGCGCCTTCCAGTGGATAGAGCGAACGGGCCGGAGTGAAAAACCCCGGCCCGTCGATAATGGGAACTACTCGCCCAGCACGGCCTGAAGGATCACGGTGATC
>WJMB01000058.1 GCA_014728185.1 Candidatus Coatesiibacteriota bacterium | reverse complement strand
CTATCACGGTGGGTTCAAACGCAACTTCAGGCTCTTTATCAGGGAAAGGTCGTTCCGATTCAATCACAGAGACGACGAAAACACTCTCGACTACCTGCAGGATGCACTGCTCAATTGGTCCGATCAGGTTACATGATGCCTTCTTTTATTACGGCATTTAGAAGTCAAGAGCCTTTGCTGTCAGAGATAAGACAAGCCCTCTGATATCATGATTTTGCTACTGATAACGCCCTTGAATGCCGCCACGCTTCAACTGCCCGTTTTTTTGACAAGTCCCAGAGAATCACCATTAGAATTATCGGCCGGTTACAAACACGATCCGGTCCGAACAGGGCATACGATCCCTTTGGTTATTGTATGGTAATCGTGTACAAGTTCACCCACTTGCTCATTCATCCGGGGTGATCTGGAACTCGCGGGAGCGCCGCGCCCTGGGGGGTTACAGACTCCAGACGAAGAATAGCGCTCCCAGGAACAGGCCCAGGTAGATCAGCCCGGCGAAGAAGGCCACCCCCGGATGTTTGCGGGCCAGGGTCAGGGCGTCGTAGAGCGGATTGAAGGCGGCACCGAAGCGGTAGACCCGCAGCGTCGCCTTTTTCAGCTTCTGCAGCGCGGACTTGGCCTGGGCTGGGTTGTCGCTCTTGAGGGCCTCCTCGGCCTCGGCCAGGCACTCCTTGAGGAAGCCCTTGATCGTCTTCTGCTTGCGCGGCTTGGCGTCGCGCTTCTGGGCGATGTCCAGCAGCTCGCGCAGATTTTCGAGCAGTTCGCCCTTCTGTCGGGGCAGGATGTAGTCGTTCTGCAGGATGGTCGCCTGGACGTCCTCGAGCAGATCGGCCACGGTCAGCCGGCGCAGTTGAACGCTGAACTCGCGTCGCGAGGAATCGATGAGCTCCTCGACGATCTCGTAGGTGATCGAGACCTCGGCGACGAGCATCCGGCCGACCAGCTCGGCGGCGTGGCGGGCGGCCTTGACCTCGGCCAGCTCGTTGCGCAGGCTGACCAGGCGGCGCAGGATCAGCCAGGTGATCAGCACGAAGACGAGCAACACCCCGACGGAGAGCAGGATGCGCAGCAGAGGCGAGATGGTCGGCGCGGCCGCGGCGACCTCGGCCGAGGGCAGGGCCGAAGCGGCTACGGCGGTCAGTGGAATAAGGGCGAGACTCTTGCGCATCGTTTTCTCCTCGATGATCTTAAAATGATATCCTTGATGGTTTATAAACATAGTATAGCATACAGTGGGATACTTGGGCTGATTGGGTGGATTTACGCAAGTCATGCATTATCTGCGCAGGCAAGGGAAAAGCTCCTCCTTCGGCGGCCGCGCCCTCCCTATGGCAAGTCGTTGCCGTTAACGTGCCGCCCTGTGCTATCATGGGAAGCGATATTCGTCCTGTCATAATGAGGGGGGAGGAGGTCGCGTGGCGGAAGCTGTGGGGGGCAAGCGGCGGGGCTGGCTGAGCTGGCCGGTCTTCAACTGGGCGCTCTACGACCTGGCCAACACCATCTTTTCGATGGCGGTGATCACACTGTTCCTGCCGCAGTGGGTCACCGACGATCTGGGGCTCTCCGACCTGGCCTACGCCCTGCCGCTGTCGATCAGCATGCTGTTGGTGGGCCTGACCACGCCCTATCTGGGCGCCCGGGCCGACGAGCGCGGCGATCACCGCCGCCCGTTGATCGTGCTGACGCTGTTGAGCGTGGGCGCCACGGCGGCGATGGGACTGACGGCGATGAGCGCCGGTCCGCTCTGGCTGCGCGCCGGAGGCACCCTGGCCCTCTTCGTGGCCGCCAACTACGGCTTCCAGGCCGCCCAGGTTTTTTACAATTCACTGCTGCCCTCGCTGGCCGAGCCGAAGAAGCGCGGCAAGGTCTCGGGTCTTGGGGTGGCCCTGGGCTACCTGGGCTCGATCATCGCCTTCGTCGTCATCTTCCCCGTCACCCAGGGTGCGGTCGTGCCGGGTTACTCCGGCCGCGCGGCCGCCTTCATCCCCACGGCCCTGCTTTTCGGACTGCTGGCCCTGCCCTGCCTGATCGGCGTCAGGGAGAAGGTCGAGCCCCGCCCCGCTCCGCCCGGCGGCATCCTGCGCCGCTACCTGGGCGTCTTCCACGACACCGCCAATTACCCCGGTCTGCGCCGCTACCTGCTGGCGGCCTTCCTCTTCCTCGAGGCCGTCCACACCATCATCGGCTTCATGGCCGTCTACATGCAGAAGGTGCTGGGGATGCCCGACGAGGCCAAGATCCCCATCTTCCTGGTGGGCACGGCGGCCTCGATCCTGGGCGGTTTCGCCTGGGGCTTCCTCAGCGACCGCCTGGGGCCGCGGCACACCCTGATAATCATCCTCACCGGCTGGCTGGTTCCCATCACCCTGGGTGTCCTGGCCCACCAGCCCTGGCTGTTCTATATCGCCGCCGGGCTGATCGGCTTCCTGCTCGCCGGCGTCTGGACGACCATCCGCCCGATGCTCTTGACCCTGGTGCCCCGGGAGAAGGCCGGCGAGTTCTTCGGCCTGCTGGCCCTGGTGGGCAAGGCCGGCGCCGTGGTCGGACCGCTGATCTGGGGGCTGGTGACCTCGGCGTTGGCGGGCATCGAGCCCGTCAACTACCGCCAGGCCCTGCTGACGATGGGCCTGATGTTGGGCGGAGGCCTGCTGGTGTTCATGGGTGTCCGCAAGCAGGTGGAATCCGACACGGACTAGCCCCTTTACGATCGGACTGGTTCGGGTGTCCAGGAGCGGTAGATTGTTGGATAGTGCCGCTCGAGGGCTGATTGAACGACGGGATACACGGGAAGTGCGGTATTGGGCCGTTCATGCCTCGAGTGCTGAGCTTCCAATCTTTTTCAGAGAATCGAAAAGCGCCGCCGCATCTGCAATCCACTCGTTTGGCGGCCCAATGCCCGGTAGACTGCGGCATGGTACAGCACCGGCAGGCTGGAAAGGGCCGTCAACAACTGATAACTGTTCGAAGTCAGCAGTGGGATCGTATAACATGTTCGGACCGCGTTGCGATTGTAATCTGCTGATAATACTAGTGTAGTGGCAGATGGGCCTGTCACTTATCAACAGCAAAAAAGTGGCGGCTGCAAGGTGCCTGCTTGGTGGATACCCTGCCCTGCCTAGTTGCCTGCAAAGAACGACAACCCGATTGCAGCTCGACTCATAACTGCCACAATATCAAGTAACAAGACTGCTCATGATCGTATCGGGATTCAAGCCGAAAGCAACTAAACAGCCAATTCTTGCTCGTGAAGCTCTCTTTATCAGCCCTGATTCGGTCCGATCACGTTCCATGATGCCTCAGCAGCTTGAGCGCGCAGTACCCGGTAGCATCCCAGAGGTGCGCTTCTCCATTCTACCAACGGCATGTCTCTCCCCGATCCACCCGCTGTCCATCGCCAGGCTGCTGCCGAACATGAATCCGCTAACCGGCGTCGTCGCGCTCCGGCGGTCGTCGACAACCCAAGGAGCGTTCCATGCCCCATGCGATCATCGAGACGGCGATCAGTTGCCCGCACTGCGATGAGCCGGTGCCTCTCAACGGTCCCTGGGAGGCCGTTCACTGTGATCACTGCCAGAGCGACATCGACGTGCCCCGCGAGTTCTGGGCCGACATGCTGCGCAGCGTCCTGAAAGACCTCCCGGAGCTGGAACCGGGGACGGGCAACAACTCGACCATCTTCGGCACCTTCCGCCAGACCCTGCTGGCGGGCAACCTGGTGCCCTACTGCCTGGCCTGCAAGACCGACTTCGATCCGGCGACGATGAACCCGACGATGGGGAGCAAGGCCTGCCCCAAGTGCGGGAAAAGCTATATAGTGACGGCCGCGCCGGAATGGCTGACGGAGCTGCTGCCCCAGGTGGAATACTTCATGAACGCCGTGCTGATCGACACCAGCGGCGAGGACTCCGACAAGACCGCCGATCGTCCCGTGGTCTTCACCTGCCCCCAGTGCGGCGGCGCGCTCAAGATCGACGGCAGCACCCGGATGGTGCCCTGCAAGTTCTGCAACGTCGACGTCTATCTGCCCGACGACCTCTGGCTGCGGCTGCATCCCGCCAAGAAGAAGGAACGCTGGTTCGTGGTCTTCAACGACACCCCCCTGCCCGAGGAGGACTAAGTCG
>WJMB01000057.1 GCA_014728185.1 Candidatus Coatesiibacteriota bacterium | reverse complement strand
GGCACGTTTCTTGCGGAATCGCGTGGTGGTTCGACCGAATGCGTACCCCGCCCCGCTGCAAGAAACGTGCCAAAGCCGAGGTGCCTTTGCGCGGCAACGGTAAGGCGGTTTTCGCGAAGGTCGCGGTTCGATCGACGCTTCACATGGCTATCAGAACAACACCCGGAGCGATCATGGAGCATCCCGTCTTCCCCGCCGCCGCCCTGAGCTTCCTGAGCGATCTGCGGCAAAACAACGACCGCGTCTGGTTCAGCGAGAACCGGCACTACTACGACAACGTCATCGTTCCGGCGCTCAGCGAGACGCTGGCCTACCTCTGGGAGGGCGTCAAGGACGCTTATCCTGACTACGTCGCAATTCCCAAGGTCAACAAGAGTTTCTACCGTATCTACCGCGACATCCGCTTCTCGAAGGACAAGTCGCCCTTCAAGACCCATATCGGCGTGCTGGTATACCGCAAGGTGCGCAAGCAGAGCCCCTTCATCTATCTCCATTTCGCGCCGGAGGAGGTTTTCTGGGCCTGCGGACTCTACGCCCCGGAGATGCCCCTGGTGCGTCGCTACCGCGAGTGGATCGCCGATCCTCAGATCAACCGCCGCCTCGGCGAGGAAATCGAGCGTGTCCGCGAGCGTTACACGGTCAACGAGCCCCAGATGAAGCGCACCCCGAGGGAGTACAAGGATGTCGAGCTGCCCTACCCGGAGCTGCTGCGCTACAAGGGCATCTACGCTCACCAGGACCGCGAGCCTGGTGTCTGGTTGGAGAAAGAGCCCTGGCTTGACGAGGCGATAGAGCTTTGCCGCTACTGCCGGCCGTTCATGGACTATATCGAAGAGTGGGCCGACTACCGTCCGGGCTCGGAGAAGTAGTCCGGTCCAGGCTCGTTGAAACTGCGCGGGATGCCGGGCTACGCCTGGAAACCGGATGACGGACTACTCCGACCGTTGTGAGCGGAGGTCAACGGACTGCGCAAGGCCCATTCATTCTCCCCTCTCTTTATATCAGCCTACCAGACCGACACCGACGACTTGTCGTCGGGGCGTCCGACGGCTATACTAGAGCTAATCACGGCATCCCCAAGCCAACGAGTCCAGCGAGGAGTCGAGGTGAAGATAACACCCCAAGAAATCCACCGCCAGGAGTTCACCCGCGCAATGCGCGGCTACGCCGTGGAGGAGGTCGACGCCTTCCTCCAACGGGTGGCCGACGAGCTGGAGCGGGTCGTCAACGACAACGCCAAGCTGCGCGACACCGTTAAGACGCTGGAGGGTCAGATCGCCGAGTACCGGCGGATGGAGAAGAACCTGGAGCGCACGTTGATGACCGCCCAGGAGGCCGCCGACACGATGTCTCGGGCGGCCGAGGAGAAGCGGGACACGGTTATCCGCCAGGCCGAGGTCCGCGCCGAGGAGATCGTCCACCAGGCCCAGCGCCGTCGCGACGAGCTGCGCAACGAACTCGTCAACCTGCAATCGCAGAAGCGGACGATGGTCGCCCAGTTGCGGGCCTTGATCGATTCGCAGACCCGCCTGCTCGACGACTTCGAGCTCAGCGGTTTCGATCCCACCCCGGGGGACCAGGGAGATTCCCTGCCCGACGAGCTGGATCTCAACCAGCCCTGAGCCTCATCGCTCGGAGGTCATCGCTATGCGAGCCGTTATCATCGTGATCTGCGCTTTGGTCTGCCTGGTCGGCGCTCAGGGTATCGAGGAGCTGATCGCCGACGCCAACATCGCCTACCGCAACGGCCAGCTCGATCGAGCCGAGATGCTTTACGAGCAGGTCCTGTCTCTCGAGCCGGACAACGCCGTGGCGACCAACGGCCTGGGTCTGGTGGCCATGGCCCGGGGCGACTTCGACCGCGCCCTGGAGCACATGCTGCCGCTGCTCAGCGAGTTTCAGAACGACCCCAACTTCCTGTTCAATCTGGGCACCATCTACAAGGCGCTGGGGGACTATCCCAACGCCATCGACGTCCTCGAACAGGCCCTGGCTCTGGTGCCGGACAATCCCCCCGTGCTGGCCGGGCTGGCCGAGAGCCAGCTCAAGGAGGGGCATTACGACGCCGCCCTGAGCCACACCCGCCGCCTGGTGGAGATTCAACCCGACAATCCCGATTATCAGTATCTGCACGGGATGGCCTTCTATCTGCTCGAGAACTGGGTTCAGGCCCAGAAGAACCTCTCGACCGTCCTCGCCCTCGAGCCGACCTACCTACTGGCCTACGAGCCGCTGTTCGAGGCCCACCTGGCCCTCAACGACGTCGGTGCGGGCCTGGACTTGGCCGATGATTGGGTGGCCCTGGATTCGACCAACGGCTGGGCCTGGCGCTGCCTGAGTCTGGCCCGGATCAAGCAGAGCGATCTGGCCGGTGGGCACGAGGCCGCCGTGCTGATGCTCAAGTATGGCCGGGTCGACAACCAGTTGCTCAAGATCGTCAGTCACTGGCTGCGGGCCACCGACCGCGGCGACGAGGCCCGGGCGCTCTGGCAGCGCGCCGTCGAGCTCGAGCCCTACAACATGGTGGCCCACGGTGAGCTCGAACGGAGCTAACCCTTCGCAGCGTCGTCCCGCCGGCCCCCGGGGCGAGCTCATCGCCCTGAGTCTGCTCACCGCCGCAGCCCTGCTCTTCCTTCTGCTGTTCCACTCCGCCGCACCCCCGGCTCCACCCGAAACCGAGCCCCCCGTCGTCGGCTATCTCTACATCTGCGGCGACGCCGTCGCCCGCCCCGGCGCCTACCCCTTCCGCCTCGATCACCGCCTGTCACCGCGCGAGGTCTACCTGCGTGCTGGTGGTGATCCCGCCCTGGTCGAGCACCTGCCCGATCTCGAGATCGTCCCTCCCCAGCTCGTCGTCTTCGAACGTTCGACGCTGCGCGCCGGCGGCCGTATCGACATCAACGCCGCCCCGGCGGTAATTCTGGAGAGCCTGCCCGGCGTCGGTCCGGTGCTGGCCGGACGGATCGTCGCCGGGCGGCCCTACGCCGAACCCGAGGACCTGCTCGATGTCGAGGGCCTCGGCACCGCCACGCTGGAGAGCCTGGCCCCGCTGATCCGCCTGCGCTGAGCCACCCGCCGTTCCCGCCGTCCCCGCCCGCTCCCCTTGATACACACGAGCTTATCCTATTGCACAATGACCTCATTTCCTTGAAGTGACCCAGGGGCTCGCTTCGTCACCCCATGCTTCGACCATCAAGACGACTGGTTACCGTTCGGCGGCCCGCGTTACCGTCCAGGCAGCTTCACGAAAGGACAGCTCTAATTCTATCTGCATCTTAATGAGTATTGGCATCACACACGATCCCGGACCAGATATTTTCACCTCGAAATACCGCCCCACCTCGAATAAAACGGCTGATAGGAGGCAATGTCGAAGAAAGATCCACCCGTCCCTTGCCTCTCGGCGCATGTTCGTTATAGCTGCATGTTTTTAGGTTGCTTGGGATCGAGCATCTTCATCGAGGCCAATGTTGCCAAACAGTTGCTAATAGAGCGTCGGGAAGACTAAACAGGCAACATAAGGAAAATGAAAACAAGCTTGAGTTGCCACAAACAGCTCATGCGATGTGTAAACCTGATTGCCTGCTAACTGCTGATAACTGAACGGTATTCAGTAACACCGTGGTCCGTGATAGTTATGTGATCCCAAGTATTTAAATTGAGGCATCATGGAAGCTGTTCGGACCAAATCAGGCTGTTGGGAGGCGGCTGCCGGGACGTTGCTCACCACCCGGACTTACTCCGTCTTCTATCAAGCGCTCATCTTGCAAGCCCTTATTACTTGTTGGTACGACACTTAAAAGTCAGTGGCAATCTACTGCCAGGGCATAAACAAGCCCGCTGGTATCTGGGATCACTAAAGATCAGGCTCGAATAAGCCGTCACTTTTTGACTGCCCGTCTTGTGACGGGTATCTGATGATCATCACTTATATTATCAACAGGATACAATCACGATCAGGTCCGGTCAGGGTACACGATCCCTTTATTGATTCGTCCCCGTTATGAGCCGACAAACCGCCGACCTGCATGTCCCCTCTCAAACCGCCTATCTCAGAGTCCGTTAGGATAACCAGCGCCATTGCGTCGGGTCTCGATGCCTTGGTTATGAGCAATGCCGTAGTGGACCGCGACGGATGGGAGCGGTCATGTACAAGCGCAGCGTGGTCCTGCTTATCCTCTTTGGCCCTAATCCTCGTGGCCGACGAGGTGATCAACCTCAATCCCGAGGCCGACGCCTTCACCTGGTGGAATGATATCTGAGGGTCCGATCCCGGGGGCCACGACGATGAGAACTAAGGCTACGCGACGATTCTCCACGTGCTCGAATGCTACCTTCGGTTTGGCTGCGAAGACAAGCACACCTAGCTGCGCTTCCCGCTGCAGGCCCTCCGGCCGCCCTCGGGAACCGTCTTCGACCGCGCCGTGCCGCGCGTCTACTCCGAGGTCCCGGTCTGGGGCGATGTGGCCGTGCGGCGGGTCAGCGCCGCCTGGGACGAGATGACGATCATCTACGACGGGGTGGTCCAACGCCGGGAGAACACCAACCCCGCCGAGCTGGTGTTGCACTACAAAACCTCCGCCATCGAACCGACCAGTTGGGGCACGGATCAAGGCCGAGGCCCGCTAGACGCCCGAGACTGCTTAGTCCCGCCGCAGAAGCAAGCCGTGAGACACCGGGACGATGGTCCACGACGGCCGACGTCAACATCTCTAATCATGTTCAATTCCTGTTCGATAATCCCCCGTGACTCCGCCGCTGGTTTTTGCTATCCTAGAATCCCAGAAGAGACAACCCGTCCGGCAGCACTCCTGACCGAACCGACGAACAACGCGTCTGCGAGCGTGTTCGACGGTCGGAAGGCGGAACCGTCGGCGGCTCTTCAGGGGTTTTCTTTTTTCTCCCCGCCCGATCCATCCCGCCACCAAATCCTCACCCGGTCCCCGCGGGGGTAACGCCATGGAAGACAGCTTCGACTTCCAAACCATCTCCACCCAGACCGACGACAGCGAGAATGTCGACTACTTCCCGCCGGCCTACCGCATCGGGCGGACCAAGTACATCGTCATCACCGGCGGAGTGATGAGCGGGGTGGGCAAGGGGGTCTTCAGCGCCTCGCTGGCCCACCTGTTGGGCCATTACGGCTTCAGCGCCAGCCAGATGAAGATCGACGGCTACCTCAACTACGACGCCGGGACGCTCAATCCCTACCGTCACGGCGAGGTCTTCGTCCTCGAGGACGGCACCGAGTGCGATATGGACCTGGGCACCTACGAACGCTTCCTCGACGAGAACCTGACCCGGGACAACTACCTCACCTCGGGCAAGCTCTACACCCACGTGCTGGAGAAAGAGCGCCGCGGCAAGTACCTGGGCCGCGACGTGCTGGTGATCCCCCACGTCACCGGCGAAATCAAGAACTTCATCCGCACCCTGGCGATCCGCAAGCCCTACGACATCGTGCTGATCGAGATCGGCGGCACCGTGGGCGACATAGAGAACCTGCACTTCATCGAGGCCGCCCGCGAACTTTTCGTTGCCGAGGGACGAGAGAACGTGATGTTCTGCCATGTCACCATGGTGCCCTACAACGAGGCCTCGGGCGAGCAGAAGTCCAAGCCCACCCAGCACTCGGTCAAGAAGCTCCTCGAGATCGGCATCCAGCCCGACATCATCGTCGGGCGTTGCCCCGTGGGCATCCACCCCAAGGTGCGCCAGAAGA
The DNA here is from genome assembly GCA_014728185.1 of Candidatus Coatesiibacteriota bacterium. Lineage (GTDB taxonomy): Bacteria > RBG-13-66-14 > RBG-13-66-14 > RBG-13-66-14 > RBG-13-66-14 > WJMB01. The sequence goes on along the minus strand of WJMB01000057.1, from coordinate 412 downwards.
TATCCCTGTTCTGCAACGTGCCCCAGGATAACGTTATAAGCTCGCCCGACGTCTCCAGTATCTACGTCCTGCCCCACCTCCTCGACCGCCAGAAGCTGGCCGACACCGTCACCGAGCGCCTCAAGCTCTCCATGCCGATGCGCCGCGATCCCAGCGGAAAAAAACGCCCCCTGGCCCGCTACGTCGAGCACTACAGGGCCGAGGACCTGCCCGTGCTCACCGTGGCCATCACCGGCAAGTACGCCACGCTCAAGGACTCCTACGTCAGCATCGTCAACTCCCTCGAACACTGCGAGGTTGCCCTGGGCTGCCGCGTCGAGGTGGCCTGGATCGAGACAACGGAGATCAACACCGACGCCGACCTCGAGCGGATGCTCCCCGAGAACCTCGGAGCCGTGATCGTCCCCGGCGG